>JAUYDP010000382.1 GCA_030691805.1 Dehalococcoidia bacterium
ACCCACCGGCCCCGCGGCTCGCCCGACGGGGGTTGCGCTAGGCGGAGCGGCATCTGGGCGCGCCGAGACAGACAGAAGAGATCACCATGGTGGATACCCTCCGGGAACTGACCAAGCTGCCGGAGAGGCTGGAGGCCCGCCCATCCAATATGGCCGTAACCCGGAGGGGGAAGCCGGTCCTGGCAGTCATGATCTGGGAGGACTACGAGGCCATCCTGGAGACGCTGGAGGTCCTCAGCGACGAGGAGGCAGTATGCTAGTTGCGCCACGGCATCCGGGAGGTGAAGGAGGGCAAGACTCTCCCCTGGGAGGAGGCCAGGGGCCGGCTGAAAGCGTTGACCGACAACCCTGAGGCCTCATGCCTGCTCAGCCTGCCGGAGGTAAGTCGCCGGCTGGGCTTACTTATCCCCAGTGCCTGCGGCCATCTATTTGCCGCCGTATCCTTCGTCGTTGGGCAGACCAGCCCGCTGAGCGGTCTGCATGGCCAGTTGGTCGCAGCGTTCGTTCTCGGGATGCCCGGCGTGCCCCCTGACCCACTTGAACTCGACCGTCTGGTGGTCGCATAGCTTGAGGAGCCTCTCCCATAGATCCGGGTTTAAGGCAGGCTGATTCCTGCCCCTCCTCCACCCGCTGGCGCGCCATTTCTTGGCCCAACCAAGAGTCATGGCCTTTACCAGGTATTCGGAGTCGCTATAGAGCGTGACGCTGCACTTTTCTCTCAGGCTTTCTAGCCCGGCGATGGCCGCGAGCATCTCCATGCGGTTGTTGGTGGTATGGCGGAAGCCCCCTGATAGCTCCTTCTTGTGCTCACCGTACTTGAGTACCACGCCGTAGCCGCCAGGGCCAGGGTTACCGATGCAAGCGCCGTCGGTGTAGATTTCGACGTGCTTTAGTTGCTCCAGGGACACTGAACTCATTGACTAGGGGAGAAGCTTCTTAACGTCTGGTAAAAGAAGCCATGAAACACCCCGAATTTCTTAGATGTTCGCGGATGGGAAAGGAGTGAGAGGAGGTGTGCCAGGTTCACAGCGGATGGGGGGAACGGATTCTCAACGGATAGGCACCTGTTCACAAAGGATTTGCAACTATTATCAGAAGTAAAGCATCTTCTATGGATAGTGTGCCCAGAATAGGACAAAACGGATATGACAGATGGGAGAAGACCCATGCCTTTGGTCAGCACAGCCCCGGGCCCGCACCATCCGTTATCCGTTGTCATCCGTTATCCGCTGGGAATGTGGCTCTGCCTTAGTCCCAGCCCCATACGTTGATCTGGCATCCCCCAAGCCCAAGGCCGATCCGTTTAGATTTGCCACCCCCACGACCCGGCCGCGCTAGTCTCACCCCTCGCATACAAAACTCAGAGTTTTTCCTTCAGTGCTTCGCCAAAGGCTCCTCACCTGTATGGTCATGAGATTGGGCTCATCGCTTGCGGGTAGCCTCGGAGGGGTTTATACGCTGGTATACGGCTCTTGACACCTACATAGGTGTGCTTCGTTCCTGAGAGGTTCTTTATCGTGCCGGGGACCCCTGCCTCTCGCATGACTTTGGCGGCCTTATCTAGGTCCCGTTGCGGAACGATTAGCACTCTCTGAGGCTTGCCACTCTCTTTCAATCTCTCCGCAGCCTTCCGCAAGTTCCCCGCGTTGCCACCGCGCTCAACCTCAATTGCCCTTACCTTGGTGGCTGCATCCAAGACACGGCCGCTCCTTAAACGGACTTCGGTCTTGCCGCTCTGGCCAGCAGCGCTCACCTTGATGGTCTTGTGCGCTTTGCTTTCGGTCATCCCAAGACTCCTCGTGTATCCAGAAGCGGCCTTACCATTCGGCCATGCGTTTCTCTGGTGGAGCTGAGGGGACGATATTAAGAACTTTCAGCCTGGCCTTCAGCCTCTAGCCCCTAGCCCTTCTTGACTTCCCTAAGGAAGGCCCATGCGTTCTTGTATCTGCTATTCAGGTGTTCTCCTTTACCCTCTATTTTACACCTTTCAATTCATTCGACTTTACAGATGGTGAACTTGATTAGAACCCTAGGTTTGAGCGCCACTGGTTTCCAGACAACGCCATAAGTGCCTGTGCGCCAATCTCACTCATGAAAGGGCTGGCCTGAAGAACTGCACTACCACCGCGGCGGCGGGCGACCACGAGGCCCATTTGCATGGCATCACCATACGGCGCGCTTGCTGCGCTGCTCAAAACTAACGTGTGAGCGGTTCGTGTGATGGCTACATAGAACAGGCGTCGCTGTTCCTCGATTGCTTGTTGCTGTGCTGTTGAAGAGAGGCCAGCCCTAAGTGTGGGCAGCGCACCAGCGACACAACCTGAAACTACGACGCATTTCGCAGTTAAGCCCTTTGACTTGTGCAGACTCATAACACGGATCACATCGTCTCGCTCGCCAGGAAGTTCTGGTTGGATAATAGTACTAACAAGTTCATCCAGAATCTGAGCGGGAGACTGCGCCGTGCCTACTACCATCAACGCAATGCCCCGTATATCGGCGCAGTCAGGGTTGCCGGGCGGCCACAACATATCAATTAGTGCTGCTTCAGTCATCCCAGCAAGGGGCGCTAATCTTTCGGACAGGTCCGCATACCGCTGCACAAGGTCCGACGTATGTGGTGGTGCTTGCACTGAACCCGCAGCTATCCTATCAAGCAACTCTCGAGGACTGATTCCGCTGGCTTCAGCAGCTTGCCAGATACGTTGATATGCCGTGGTTCGCCAATTATTATGGTCAAGGCCAAGCCAAGTCCTTAGAGCCGGTCGGTCATCAGGGCGAACGAGTAGCGTCAAGAGGCAAAACCCCTCTTTTGCAGTCAACTTTTTAAGGCATTCTTCCGTGAAGAAGCTCTGGGCCGCGTGGCCTAATCTAACTAATTCGTCTCGTATGGCATATCCGATAAAGCGCCTTGTTGATAAGACAAGCACTTCACCAGGCTTAACCCCAGCGTGATTCGCAAGATACCAATCTATGAAAGCTGCTATGCAAGTAATCTCGTCCTGGATGGAGTTGTGTTGGACGATGTACACTTCGCCAGGACCGTTCTTGGCTACTGGCCTGATCGTGCTGGGACGTTGAGGGTGGTTGTGTAGGATCAGGGAATTTGCCATATGGACGACTTGAGTAGGACATCGTATGCAGTCATGCAGCGGCACATCGTGAGTGTTCGGGTATGTCTGGTGGAATTGCACGATGCCATCTGGGCGAGCATGACGTAGAACTGTATAAATGGATTGATCTTCATCCCCAATGACCGTTAGAGTGCCCCGCTGTGCCAGGGCATCGATAAGAACTTGGTCGGCTCGGTTCAGGTCCTGGTATTCGTCAGCAAGCACATGGGCGTAGCTCGGAACTTCCAGAGACGCTGGGTTCTGCAAAATGTAGTCAAGCGCCCGGGGCGGTAGTTCGCCAATTAGCATAGCCCTGTGGTGCGTCAGCCAATGCAACAGTTCCCGATGAAAGTGTTGCTGCACAGGGTTTTGGGGCCAACCCGGTTGATGGTGTTGGAGGGTAGCCCAATATGCTTCAAAGGCTTTGAGAAGCTCGCTGGCTGCTCTCTTGCCTCCGAAGTTCGTAGCTAAGTCTGTGACCATACAATCGACTTCAAAGCCAATCAAAGGACGGGCCACCCGATTTATAGCTTGAAATACGGCATTCTTATTGAGCAAAGCAAAACATAATGAATGAAGAGTCGAAGCTATGACTCGGTCTGCGCCAGGAGTACCCAATAATTTTAGCTGATAGACCAAGTCATTGGCGGCGGTTCGAGTGAAAGAGACAGCCAAGATTGAAGAAGGTGAAACACCGGATTCAAGGAGTCTTGCGATCCTGCGCATGAGCGCAGAGGTCTTACCCGTTCCAGGCCCTGCCATCACCCGGAGGGGGCTTCCTGGGTAGGCCGCGATGTCCAGGTAGGGGCTTACAAGCCCTGTATTCCATGCCATTTTCTTGAGTCCATTCGAAGATAGATCTCCCTCAGCTAACTCAGTCAGTTCATCCGCCTGTGGGAGATTGAACGGACTGTAAAAATACCCGCCCCTTGCGGCTCAACGCGATTGCCGAAGAGAGGCCGCAGGCGAATCTCCTGGTTCCGCCGGCACCAGCAAAGATATAAGTGCCTTGAGCCCTTTTGCCCGATAGCCTCTCAGCTATTGCCTTTAGTGCCTGGGAAAGCGGGCGTGCCGGGTAAGTGATAGAAAGGATGCGATCCGCTGAGGCTTCCGGTTTAGAAGGATTGTTTACATTGTATGGCTTGACTATTCCAAAGACTTCGCCCTTTTGGGATTCGTCGGAGAGCAAAGCCACTTCGCTTATGGTTGGCATGCTTACCTCCCTCCCCCAACCGATGGTGCAGTTTTTGGGGCAGCCCCTTGACACGCTCAATCGCAGAGCAGAGGGCCTTCATCCGCAGCTTCGTAAAAGAGGTCAAAGTAACAGGCAAGGAAGTCCTCTTAATATACACAATACCCCTGCCGCCGTAGGGGATAACTCAGGAGCGGGCAGGAGTTCTTAATATCGTCTACGATGGTGGAGCTGAGGGGATTCGAACCCCTGACCCCAACACTGCCAGCGTTGTGCTCTACCAGCTGAGCTACAGCCCCACTAAATGCTATTCTACCAAAAAGCCGGGGCCGCAACAAGTGTTTTTGGCGGTCATTCTGCCTCAGGGCAGACGTCCTGGACATAGCTCAGATGGTCCAGCGCCAGGTGGCAGTAAGCCTCCATATGCTTCAGGGCCATGGCCAGCGCGGGGACGGGGGTAGAATCCTCTATCGCTCGAATGTCTTCCTCGATCCGGAGCAATCGCTCCAGTATCCTGTCTGTATCCATGCCTCCTCCTCAAATCAAAAGTCATCAGCGGTCAGCCCCTACCTCTCTACCATGAAGTTACTGACCTCTGCATAAATGGCAAAGGCCCAACACGGGATGATTTCAGGAATCCGGCAACGCGATGGCCGGCAGATGCCCCGGATGGGCCTGGGGCAACCACGCCCCGGGCTAAAGCCCTGTGTTTTACCCACATCTCATCAAGGACATGCCTTGAATTGCCCACCATCTATAGGGGCGAAGCAATTGCCGACCATGCTTGGACTACAGGAACCAGGTTGAATGGCACGTGCTTCGCCCCTACCCCCATTGCCAGCTTCAATCCCATACCAAAGGAAATGTGGGTAAAACACATGGCTAAAGCCATGGGATAAGTTAGCAAAGTCCACTACAAGGGGCTCCAGACGGTTTTCGCGTCGCCGCTCGCTCTTTCCCGCATCCGGTTGACAGCCCAGCGGCATGATTACAGCCGCTACTGAATACGCCATTTATATTCTCCTA
>JAUYDP010000406.1 GCA_030691805.1 Dehalococcoidia bacterium
GGCCCCCAGCACCCCAGCACCCATGGGGTCTTCCGCATGGTGCTGACCCTGGATGGTGAGACCGTCGTGGACCTGGTCCCCCACTTCGGCTACCTGCACCGGGGCACGGAGAAGCTGGCGGAGGGCCGCACCTACCTTCAGTGTGTGCCCCTCACAGACCGGCTGGACTACTTCGCCGCCATGTCCAACAACCTGGCCTATGTCCTTGCCGTGGAGAAGCTGGCGGGAATCCCTGTGCCGGAGCGTGCGGAGTACCTGCGGGTCATAATGGCGGAGCTAAGCCGCCTGGCCAGCCATCTGGGAGCGATCGGCTTCTTCCTCAATGAGTTAGGCGCCTTCTTCACCCCTTTGCTCTACACCTTCAGAGAGCGGGAGCGTATCCTGGACCTCTTCGAGATGGTCTGCGGCGCCCGTATGACCCTGAATTACCTGCGCCCCGGCGGCGTATCCCAGGACGTCCCCGACGAGTTCGTTCCAGCCTTGAACCAGTTCCTGAACATCATGCCGGGATACATAGACGAGTACGAACAGTTGCTGGTGGAGAACGAGGTCCTACTGGCCCGCACCAAGGGCGTGGGCATACTCCCGGCCGAGCTGGCCATCAATGCTTCGACCAGCGGCCCGGTCCTGCGGGGAAGCGGCGTCCAGTGGGACCTGCGGCGGGCCGATCCCTACAGCATCTACGACCGATTCGAGTTCGATATCCCCATAGGGATGATAGGAGACTGCAACGACCGCTTCATGGTGCGCCTCAAGGAGATGCGCCAGAGCCTCCGTATCATCCGGCAGGCCGTTGCCCAGCTCCCCAAAGGGAAGGTCCGCACGCCCAGCCCCATGTTCCTGCGTCCGCCTGTGGGAGAGGCATATGCCCACGTGGAGGCTCCGAAAGGCGAGTTGGGCTTCTACCTGGTTAGCGACGGCTCTATCAGCCCATACCGGTTCAAAATACGGTCTCCATCCTTCATCAACCTGTCTGCACTAAAGGAAATGATCGTTGGCTGGAAGGTGGCCGACTGTATAGTCACCTTCGGCAGCATTGACATAGTCATGGGAGAGGTAGACCGATAGTGTCCCCCTGGGATATCATCTACAACTTCTTTCCGTACATAGGGGGCCTCATCTCCGGGGCCCTCTCTTCTGTGCTGCCCGGCTGGGCGGTCTACGTCATCATGGCGCTGATTGGCATCATCGGTATCCTGGGCTTTGCCATAACGGGCAACCTTGCCATGGTCTGGGCCGAGCGCCGTATTATAGGGCGGATGCAGGTGCGCCTGGGCCCCAACCGGGTCGGGCCATTCGGCCTGCTCCAGCCCATCGCCGATGCTATAAAGGTCCTCACCAAGGAGGATATCGTTCCCCGCAAGGCCGACAAGCTGCTGCATTTCCTTGGGCCGACTGCTTTCCTCATTCCTGCTGTCCTGGCCTGGGCCGTAGTGCCCTTCGCCGATGGAACAATACTAACCGACCTGAATATCGGCATCCTCTATATGCTGGCAGTTTCCTCCCTCAGCCTGATAGGGCTCTTCCTGGCCGGTTGGGGCTCAAACAACAAGTACTCCCTCCTGGGGTCGATGCGGACCATCGCCCAGGTAGTCAGCTACGAGATCCCCATGGTCCTCTCCATCCTTGGGGTCGTGGCCATCGTGGGCTCGCTATCCATGGTTGATATCGTCAAGGCGCAGAATATCCCCTTCATCGTCTTACAGCCCCTGGGCTTCATCGTCTATCTGATCGCCGCTACAGCCGAGCTAAACCGAAGTCCTTTCGATACCCTGGAAGCCGAGTCGGAGATAGTGGCCGGCTACTTCACTGAATACAGCGGTATGAAGTTCGCCATCTTCTATATCGCCGAGTACTTCAACCTGCTTCTAGTGGCTTCAATAGTCACAACACTCTTCCTGGGAGGCTGGCGAGGCCCGTTCCTGCCCCCGTATATCTGGTTCGTTATCAAGATTTTCCTGCTGTTTTTCTTCTTCATGTGGCTTCGGGGGACCCTCCCCCGCTTTCGCATAGACCAGCTCATGGCCCTGGCCTGGAAATTCCTTTTGCCTTTGGCTTTGTTAAACATCTTCCTTACGGGCCTGGGCATCCTGGCCTGGCAGGCTCTAGGTTTTTGAGGTTATAAGGTAATATGTACGGCACTGGCATACTCAAGGGCATGGCCCTTACTTTCAGGCATATGTTCCGTAAGCCCTTTACCGTCCAGTATCCGGAGGAGAAGCTACCCCTCTCTGAGCGTTACCGGGGCATCCAGTTCAACTGGTCCAAAGAGCGATGCACCGGCTGCGATAGCTGCGCCAAGGCTTGTCCGGAGGGGTGTATTACGGTGGCAACCCATCCGGGCGCGGAGGGGCAGCGCATCGTGGACCGCTACGAGATAGACCTGCGCATCTGTCTCTACTGCGGCCTTTGTGTAGAGGCCTGCCCCTTCCACGCCATCGTTATGGGTAAGAACTACGAGATGGCGAACTACGACGTGAGCAAGCTCTATCTGGACAAGGAATTCTTCCTTACTCATTTTGAGGAGTGGATGTGAGCGACCCGGTCCTGGTGGTCGTTTTCTACCTGATATCGGCTATCACCGTTGTCGCGGCCCTGGGGGTAGTCCTGACCCGCAACATCGTATATGCCGCTGTGTTCTTGGTTGGCACTTTCGCCGGAGTGGCCGGGATCTTCGTCCTGCTCAATGCCGACTTCCTGGCGGCGGTCCAGCTTCTGGTCTATGCCGGGGCTATCGCTATCCTGATCATCTTCGCCATAATGATGACACGGGACACCCGGAAGGGCAGCCGATCCAACGAGCAGAGGTGGCCCGCCTTTATCATGGCGGTCCTTATGCTGGCGGTGCTTCTGGGTGGAATCAGCCAGACTATCTGGCCGGTGAGTGTCCTTGCCCCCCTGGAGACTACTACAGAGAAGCTGGGTAAGCTCCTGCTCAACGAATACATCTTGCCATTCGAGGTTGTGTCCGTCTTGCTGGTGGCCGCCATGATCGGGGCGATAGTTATCTCGCGGGAGGACTAGTGCATGGCCACAGTGAAGATTAGTAATGTCATTCTGAGCCGGAGCGAGGTCGCATCCCAAACTATGCGAGCGGCTCAGCAGCGGAGGCGAAGAATCTCTTTGCTCCGAAAGCCATGTGGATTCATGGAGACAACGAGATTCTTCGCTATCGCTCAGAATGACATCTCGCAAAACCACTATGGGGAGACACTAGGATGACTATCGGATTGGGCCATTTCCTGACGCTGGGGGCGGTGCTTTTCTGCATCGGTCTCTACGGAGTGCTGGCCAAGCGCAACGCCATCGTCATTCTCATGGCCATTGAGCTGATGTTCAATGCCATAAACGTGACCATGGTGGCCTTCTCCCGATACATTACGCCCAATATGCTGACCGGCCAGGTCTTCGCCATCTTTATCATAACGGTGGCGGCGGCCGAGGCAGCCGTAGGCCTGGGCATAATCCTCTGCCTTTATAGAAACCGGGAGACGGTGGATGCCGAGCAATTCAACTTGATGAAGTGGTAGTATGAAAGGTCCGATGAACTTAGCTCATGTCATTCTGAGCCGGAGCGGGGTTAGCGACATGCTTGTGCAAATGCATGCAGCGGAGGCGAAGAATCTCCGCGCTCCGAAAGGCGCGCACTCTCATAGCAGCGCACAGATTCTTCGCTTCGCTCAGAATGACATTGATATTAAGACAACTGTGGCGAAGTAGTATGTGGACGCACTTTCGGACCGTACCTAACAAGATAGCGGCTGAGATGTGGCTGGAGTGGCTTCAGGCCGAGGGTATCCCCAGCCGCATGGTCGTGGTCAAGGAGACAGCCCACCGCGGTCTCCTGGCCTCGTACCGCATCGTGGTGCCCAAGGGCAAAGAGCAGGTGGTGGAAGAGTCAATGAGGAACCCATGAACTTAGCCCACACCGGAATTCATAGTTGTCATCAGGATCGCTTTGATGTATGTCATCCTGAGCTCCTTCATAAATGTCATCCTGAGCGCCTTCATAAATGTCATCCTGAGCGCAGCGAAGGATCTCTAACCCCTCGGAGCGCGAAGATTCTTCGCCTCCGCTACGCTCCGGCTCAGAATGACATTTGCTATGATA
>JAUYDP010000451.1 GCA_030691805.1 Dehalococcoidia bacterium
GTAGTGTCAATAGAAAGCACGTCAGCGTGAGGGTGAGCCGCCCAGAGCAGCTTGCCGTAGAGCATCGCTTCCAGGTACATGTCGTCGGCGAAGGTCAGTTGTCCCCGGACCTTCTCCTCCGCCTCTTTATCCGGGACCGACACGCCCACCAGCCGCCCTCTATAGCTTGGGCGTGGAACCGGGGTCCTCTTTCCGGCTATGGTTTGGGCGGCTAGCTGGACGGCCTCAATAATCTTGAGGTAGCCCCCGCAGCGGCAGAGATTGAGGCGCAGGGCTTCCTTAATTTGATTCACACTGGGGTCAGGATTACGTCCCAGCAAAGCCACCCCTGACATTACCATTCCCGGAATGCAAAAGCCGCACTGGATAGCCCCGCGGTCAATAAGCGCCTGCTGTAAGGGATGGAGGACTCCGTTCGTAGAGATTCCTTCGATAGTCTGGACCTTCTTGCCGGCAAGGACCTCCATCTTAACCAGGCAGCTACGGGTGGGCCGGCCTTCCACCAGGACCATACAGGAACCGCAGTGCCCCTCGCTGCACCCATCCTTGGTGCCAGTGAGGCGTAGATGGTCCCTGAGAAAACGCAACAAGCTAAGCTTGGGAGAAACTTGAGTAGAGATGGGGCCTCCGTTTACCTGGAGATCGACGGGAACCCTATGCATGGCGCCTCCTCAGTTTGGTAAACTACGTTGGAACAGATTATAGCACATGGCCCCTTTCTCCGGATGAAGTTGGGACAGCCGAATGAATTCGGCGTTGGGCCCAGGGTAACGCCGAATTTATTCGGCAGACCGCACGCCCGCCAGCCGCTTCTGAATCCAGCGCACCCCTCACGTTCACTGTTGCCAGACCCCATATCTTAATTGTATAATATTCTTACATTAACCTATCCGGCCTTATCTAAGAAAGGGAGAACCATGGGTAATGGTAAAAGTATAGACCCCGCAGCCCTGGAAATGCTCGAAGTGGCGGAGAAAGAAGGAATTTCCACCGCCTTTTCTCGCGTTGATAGGCTTAAGCCTTGTCCCATCGGCAGACACGGCAACTGCTGTAGCATCTGCTTCATGGGACCCTGCCGTATGACCGGCAAGGACCCCAACGAAACAGGGGTCTGCGGCGCCACACCCTCTACAATAGCCGCACGTAACCTGGCACGGTCTATCGCGGCAGGGGCTGCCGCCCACTCAGACCACGGGCGGGACATGGCCCTGGTATTGCGGGCCGTGGCCAAGGGAGAGGCCAAAGGCTACAAGATCAAGGACGTAAAGAAGCTGCACGCTGTGGCCGGATACCTGGGTATTCGCGTTGACGGCCGCACTAAAGAGGAGATTGCCCTGGATGTCGCCGAGAAGGCCATCTCCCAGTGGGGACAGCAAGAAGGAGAACTGGCTTACCTCTCACGCGCTCCTAAAAAGCGCCAGGAGCTCTGGCGCAAGCTGGGCATTGCCCCCAGAGGCATTGATCGGGAGATCGTAGAGACCCTGCACCGGACCCACGAGGGCAACGACCAGGATCCAGAGCATATTCTTACCCAAGCGCTCAGGACGTCTCTAACCGATGGCTGGGGCGGCGCCATGCTGGCCACCGACATCGGGGACATCATGTTTGGCACCCCTTCGCCCCTGACCTCCAAGGTGAACCTGGGTGTCCTCAAGGACGACGAGGTCAACATCCTGGTCCATGGACATGAGCCTCTGCTTTCGGAGATGATCGTTGCGGCGGCCCAGGACCCGGAGATGATAGAGTATGCCAAGTCCAAGGGCGCCAACGGCATCAACCTGGCGGGTATCTGCTGCACGGCCAACGAGGTGCTGATGCGCCATGGGGTGCCGCCGGCCGGCAACTTCCTCCACCAGGAGCTGGCGATCATCACCGGCGCCGTGGAGGCCATGGTGGTGGATGTTCAGTGCGTGATGCAGGCTCTGGCCGAACTGAGCAAGAAATTCCATACCAAGCTGATCACTACTTCAGCTAAAGCCAAGATCACCGGGGCGATGCATATTCAGTTCAATCATCACGATGCGTTGCCCATCGCCAAGCTAATCGTTCGGACCGCTATAGACAACTATCCCAACCGGGACCGCTCCCGTGTGCATATCCCCGATTTCCAGGAGAACCTGGTGGCCGGGTACTCCCATGAGTACATCAACTACATGCAGGGTGGAGCTTACCGGGGGTCCTTCAGGCCACTCAACGACGCCATTATGCAGGGACGCATCCGGGGCGCCGCCGGCGTCGTGGGGTGCAATAACGCCAGAGCTACCCAGGATGAGGGAATTACCACCGTCATCAGGGAGTTGATAAAGAACGACGTACTGGTGCTGGTGACCGGCTGCGGGGCCACCGCCGCCGCCAAGTACGGCTACCTGGCCCCGGAGATGATGGAGAACGCCGGCAAGGGCCTTAAAGAGATCTGCGAGGCCGTGGGGATTGCCCCAGTTATCCATGTCGGGTCGTGTGTCGACAACTCCCGCATCCTGACCATCGCCAGCCAGATGGCCACCGAGGGAGGCCTTGGCGAGGACATCTCAGACCTGCCTGTCGTGGGCATCTGCCCGGAGTGGATGTGCGAGAAAGCCCTGGCCATCGGCACCTATGTGGTCGCCTCAGGCATATACACCCTCTTCGGCGTGGACTCCCCGGTTATCGGCGCGCCGGAGGTGGAAAAACTCATAATGGACGGCTGGGAGGCCCAGGTCGGCGGCAAGCTGGAGTTCGAGCCAGATCCCATGAAGATCGTGGAGAAGACCCTGGCGCACATTGACAAGAAGCGGGCTGCCCTCAAGCTGGAGGAATACGACCCCAACCGCTACGGCCAGAGCGGCGATAAGCAGATGGCGGGCGTAAGCAGCTAGCTTTTAGGTTTATGCCAAAATCCATTTCCGACGGCGCTCGCGAGGCCTGTGACGGGCGGGGTCTGCGTCGCTGCCGGAATAAGTGTTTTTTCTGTTATGTAAAGGGCTTGCCGGGCGGCCTGCGAAACAGCCTGTATATCCGCGATGATGACCTGCAGCAAAGCTTTATCTACGGCAGCTTCGTAACCCTCACCAACCTCACCGACAAGGACTGGAGTATCCTGGAACAGCGAAGGCTAAGCCCGCTACGAGTCTCGGTCCACGCCACTGACCTGGAGCTAAGGCGTAGGATGCTCGGTAACCCCCAGGCGCCAGATATCCTGGAGCAGTTGAAACGGCTTGGCTCGATGGGGATCCGGGTCCACGCCCAGGTGGTACTCTGTCCGGGGGTCAATGATGGCCCTCATCTTGAAAAGACCATCAATGACCTGGCGGCGTTGGTAGGGGCGGGTTTGAAACCCGCCCCTACACCGGTCGTGAAATCGGTGGCTTTGGTGCCGGTAGGGATGTCAATGCGTCTGGAGGACAGCCTGGCTTCCCACCCAGGCCCCTGGCCGCTGGCGCGCTACACACCAGAGCAGAGCTTGGCCCTGGTCAAATGGGCCCTCCCCTACCAAGAGGAGTTCCGGCGAACCACCGGAAAGACCTTCCTTCATCTGTCCGACGAGATATATTTGCTGGCCCGATGGCCCCTCCCTGAGGCATCCCAGTATGATGGCTTTCCCCAGTACCAGAATGGCGTTGGAATGGTACGGACCCTGCTGGACGACTGGGAAAGGTTCGAGAACAAGGTTAGAGTAAGAATGAATGCCGGCTGGCAGCCTGATCCGCGGCGTCTGGTAGCCCTGTGCGGGACCCTTATTGCGCCGGTTTTAGAGGACCTGGGCCGCCGCCTTACCGGCGTTACCGGCAGGGAATTTGTAGTGGTCCCGGTGGTAAACAGCCTGATGGGCCCAAGGGTAAGCGTGTCCGGCCTGCTTGCCGGGAGAGACTTCGCATCAGCCCTGCCTCCACTGAAAGATGGAGATGTAGTGCTGGTGCCCCGGCGGGCCGTGGAAGCCAGCGGCAAGTTCTTCCTGGACAACCTGAGCGTTCAGCGATTGCGGCGCATGGCCCTACCGGGGAAGTTGTTCCTGGTGGAACGGCCGGTGGACCTGAACCGTGCACTTTGGGGAAACCAGGGCGCAGTCGGCAAAGGGGCCCTATGTGCGGCATAGTGGGGTATGTGGGCTATCAGGGCGCCGGGCCTCTTCTTCTAGAGGGACTGCAACGCCTCGAGTATCGGGGATATGACAGCGCAGGCATAGCGGTGCTGACCCCCAGCGGGGAAATAGCCATCCGCAAGTGCACCGGCAAGCTGGGAAATCTGATCGCCTGCTTGCAGGGCGACGAAATGCCCCAAGGGGTGAGCGGTATCGGCCATACCCGGTGGGCCACCCACGGAGAGCCTTCTGATATCAACGCCCACCCCCACATGGACTGCCGGGGCGATATAGTGGTCATTCACAACGGGATTATAGAGAACTACCGGCAACTGAAGCGCCAGCTTCAAGAGGAGGGCCACACCTTCGTATCCCAGACTGACACTGAGGTACTTCCCCACCTCCTGGAGAAGTTTCTGTCCCAGGGCAATGATCTGGAAACCGCAATGCGGCGTCTGATGCCCCAGATCGAGGGAGCACACGCTATCCTGGTCCTAAGCCGTCACGAGCCTGGGAAGATCGTGGCGGCCCGCATCGGCAATGCTGGCGGGGTAGTCCTGGGATACGGTGAAGGAGAGATGCACGTGGCCAGCGACCTGCCGGCCATCCTCCCCTATACTCGGCATATGGCCTTCCTCCACGACGGAGAGATGGCAGTGATAACCACGAAAGGAGCCGCTTACTGCCGGTCCGATGGGACGGTGGTGCAAAAGGACTCTCAGATTGTGCCATATGACCCTATCGCAGCCGCCAAAGGGGGATATAAGCACTTCATGCTCAAAGAGATAATGGAGCAGGCCCGCTCGGTGACCGACACCATCCGTGGCAGGCTGTCACTGGAACCTCCCGACGTATTGTTGGAAGACATACCCTTCAGCATTGAAGAATGCTGCTCCTTCTCCCGGATTCTGGCCGTGGCCTGTGGCACAAGCTGGCATGCCGCCCTGGTGGGTAAATTCATGATCGAGGAGCTTTGCCATATACCGGTAGAGGTGGACTACAGCTCAGAATTCCGTTACCGGCGCCCAATTCTTACAAAAGACAACCTGCTGATATCGGTTACCCAGTCGGGGGAGACGGTAGACACCCTGGCCGCCATGCAGGAGGCCCGTCAGCGAGGGATCAGGCAGATCACCATCTGCAATGTGGTGGGCAGCGAGGCAACCAGAGTGGCGGATGGGGTAATCTACACCCATGCCGGGCCGGAGATCGGTGTGGCCAGCACCAAGGCCTTCACCTCTCAGTTAGTGGCCTTCTACCTGCTGGCGCTCTATCTCGGAAAGGCCAGGGGCGTCATCTCCCAGCATCGCATGAAGGAGTTGGTGGATGACCTGGCCCACCTGCCCAACCTGGTGGGAAGGCTTCTGGAGCAGGATGGGCAGTATGATTCCCTGGCCCAGCAATTCAACCAGCGTTCGGACTTCCTCTACCTGGCCCGCGGCGTCAACTACCCCATTGCCCTGGAGGGCGCCCTGAAGCTAAAGGAGATAAGCTACATCCATGCGGAGGGATACCCGGCGGGAGAGATGAAGCATGGCCCCATAGCCTTGATAGACAAGCGCATGCCGGTGGTGGCTATCTGTTTGAGGGACACGGTCTACGAGAAGATGCTCAGCAACATCGAGCAGGTCAAGGCCAGGGGTGGCCTGGTGATAGCTCTAGCTACGGAAGGGGACGAGGAGATAGCCAGCAAGGCCGATTATGTCATCTACGTCCCGCCTATCTCCCATCTGCTATCTCCGGTTCTAACGGTCATCCCGCTTCAGCTTCTGGCCTACCACATCGCCTTGCAGAGAGGCTGCGACGTGGACCAGCCCCGGAACCTGGCAAAAAGCGTCACGGTCGAGTAAGTACCTTAGCCTCTTTCGCTCCCCTCAAGTTCCGGATAAAGGAATCCTTGCATGCGATAGGCCGCAGAGTGTACAATAAGTTGGACTGTACAGAATGCACATGAACCATCATCGTCGGGAACGTCGTGACGGGATTTTCAGGTGCAAGGGATGGCAATGGAATCGTCCGGACAATCCGTAGGAGTGACACCAGTGATGATGCAAGAGGTAAATCTTACTACTGCTCGTAATCTAAGCCCTCTTTTCGATGAAGCCGTACGAAAAGAGCATCCTGTGATGATTGTGCGTGGCGGACGAGAACGAGGGCTACTGCTTTCTCGTGAGATGTTGTTAAGGGTGCTCGCTACGTACAAATTTCACGTGGATGTTCTCCCTGAGGGGGACGAGGGCTTTTCGCTGTGGCTAAAAGAATTGAACATAGGCGGGACCGGGCACTCTTTGAAGGAAGCTCGACAATCATTCCTATCGGCTGTTCGAAGCTATGTGCAAGATTATGTCTCGCACTTCGACTTCTACCGACATTTGCCCGACTTAGCAGATCAAGAGGCGTATGTGCTTCGGCTTAGCCTCGCGCGTGATCACCGCGAGCTTGTCGAGATGCTGTTCGGCTCTAAGAACTAGGGAGATGCCACGACCAAGATGGAGCCAAGTGCAGGAATTCTGCCGTAAGCAAGGGTACATAGAAACGCGTACCGACCATTTTCATTATTTGAAAGTGCTACCGAACCGGAGTACATCGGGAACCATGGTTTCGATGGGTGTGGAGGGGGAGAATGTCCCCCCTGTTATGTGGCAGCGTATATGGAAAGACCAATTACGCCTCCCATCAGAGGACGAGTTCTGGAAGGGATTGCGGGGCGAGCCGGTTCAATACGCGGCGACCACAGGAGAAATACCAACAGAGCCACTCCCCAACTATCTGCAACGTTTCCTGGAGGATACCCTTCACTTCACCGATGCCGAAATGGAAAACCTCATGAGAGACCAAGCGCAAGACCTGCTTAATGAGTACTATTCGAGAGAGCTTCAGGACGACTGAGATCCTGTCATGATTCTAGTGACGCTGAGTACTATTCCATTCCCTGGGCTGAGAGTGATAAACTGTTCAGCATGAATAGTCGCGTGCCTCCAGACTACGCGATCCAGAATCTTTCGTGCCCCCAACAGTCAAGGCAACGCGTCTTGCCGCATCGCGGCATCGTCGTTCATGGCAACGATTGGCCCCTCAGCCCGGGGCGTCACAGCGTCTGAGCAGGTGCACCCTGTGCAGAGATTGCTGATCCCAATCAAGACTTCTCTAAGGCCCCGGCCCTTGCGGCTGTTCGCCCTCATAGCCGGTCTGCTACTCCTCGTGGGCTGCTACGCCACGGCCCGCGCCGAGGGTCCCCCCTTCGAGCCCGGGGCCATCCTGGTACGATGGGGCACGTCGGGGACCATAAGAACACAAGACTCTACCCTATTGGCCCTGGAAGCCCGGCCCGTCCACAGCATACCTCAACTGGGCATCATAAAGCTCCAGGTGCCGCCCGGAACCGAGCAGGCGGCGGCAGCAGCCCTCCGCAGGGCTGGGGCAGAGTCTGCGGGCCTCAACTACGTACGCCGGGCCGCCCTGGTCCCCAACGACACCTATTACTCGCAGCAGTGGGCGCTAAGCCAGATCAACGCCTCGTCCGCCTGGGATATCTCTACCGGCTCTTCAAATATCATTGTAGCCGTCGTGGATACCGGCTTTGACCTGAGCCATCCCGACCAACCGAAAAACCTGATAAGGGGGGCGGACTACGTCTTAGACATCAAAGGAAACACCCTGGTAACCGGGGATCCACAAGGGCACGGCACCCACGTGGCTGGCATCGTCGCGGCCAATATGAACAATGGAATAGGCGTAGCCGGGATAGCCCCCAGCGTCAGCCTGATGTCCATCAGGGTCCTGGATGCGGCGGGCAACGGGAATACCTACTCCACGAGTCTGGGTATAACCTATGCGGTGGACCACGGCGCCAAGGTCATTAACCTGAGCCTTTCTGGAGAAGGTGAGTCTGATTCCGAGACAGCAGCCATAAACTACGCTTACAGCAAAGGAGCCCTGGTCGTCGCGGCCGCAGGAAACGATAAAGAGGAAGGTAACCCCAGGGAGTACCCGGCAGCATCCAAGAACGTGATGGCTGTGGCCGCAACCACCATCAACGATACCCACGCTTACTACTCCAATACAGGGGACTATGTTGACGTGGCCGCCCCCGGCGGTGGCCCGGACGATGAAGGCCGCTCTCCAGAACGCATTTGGAGCACGTGCAACAGATCTCCAGACTTCTATTGCACTAAAGCTGGCACCTCCATGGCCACACCCTATGCTGCGGGCGTGGCGGCCCTGGTCTGGTCCATCAACCCGAATCTAACTGTGGACCAGGTCGAGGCGATCCTACGACAGAGCGCTAAGGACCTGGGGACGCCGGGCTGGGATGACACCTTTGGGTACGGCAGGGTAGACGCTTACCAGGCCGCCGTCCAGGCCCGGGCAACTACCGGCTATGCCGCCCAATACGTCAGCCAGTCCTTCCCCTTTAGCATGACAGTGGGACAGCAGGTCACCGCCTCGGTACAGCTCAAGAACGTTGGAGGAACGACCTGGCAGCAAGGCACCGTCCGCCTGGGCACCAGCCAGCCAAAAGACCGCTCCAGCTCTTTCTACACCCCAGGAAACTGGGTCAGCACCAGCCGCCCGGCGAACC
>JAUYDP010000013.1 GCA_030691805.1 Dehalococcoidia bacterium
CCCTTAGGCTCATGGACGGGGCCGGGTTTAATCTCAAAGGTAAGCTCAGCGTCAAAGCGCCGGTACTCTTTTCTGAGCTTTAGGCCGCTATCAGCGACGACCCCCATGCCGCGCCAGTCGGCGGGACAGGGCTTGAAGACCTGCGCCATGAGCTTCAGCGCTTCCCGGTTGCCCTCGGGACGCACGCCGCGACGGTAGGCAATCTCCACCCTCGACTCTCTCTTCTCGACCTGACTCACCAGCATACTGACGCCCTGCAAGATATCCAGCGGCTCAAAGCCGCAGATGACGCAGGGGATGCCGTAGTCGCGGGCGATGAACTCCCAGGGGTGCGCGCCGATGATGGCGCTGACATGGCCGGGGCAAATCAGGCCGCTCAGCTTGACCTCGCCCGAATCGAGGATGGCGCGGATGATGGGCGGGCAGACCTTGTGCATGGACAGGACGTAGTAGTTCTTTAAATGTTTAGCCTCGGCCTGGAGGATGGAGGCGGCAATGGTCGGCGCGGTAGTCTCGAAGCCGATACCCAGGAAGACGACCGACTTACCCGGGTTGTTTTCGGCGATTTTGAGGGCGTCCAGGGTCGAGTAGACCATGCGCACATCCGAGCCCTCCGCCTTGGCTTGCTGCAGGCTGGAATGGCTGCCCGGCACCTTGAGCATATCCCCGAAGGTGGTAATAATCACGTCCGGAATTTCCGACAGGGCAATGGCCTTATCGAGGTCGGCATTGGCGGTCACGCAGACGGGACAGCCCGGGCCGGAGACCATCTCGATGGTCGGTGGCAGCACCTGGCGGATGCCGTAGCGGAAGATGGTGACGGTGTGGCCGCCGCAGAACTCCATGAAGCGCGCCGGGGTTTTGGACTGGCGCTTGATTTGTTGGATTAGCCCGTTGGCCAGCGCCGAGTCGCGGAACTCGGTGATATACTTCAGCGTGGTCATTTTTCCGCGGCCTTAGCGATTTCTGCGAAGAGCTTCAGGGTTTCCTCAGCTTCCTGCTGGTCGAGGACCTCGATGGCATAGCCGGTGTGGATGAGGACATAGTCGCCGACTTTTGCCTCCGGGGTAAGCCACAGGCTGATACGGCGAGTTATCCCCCCGATTTCAACATCCGCTTCTTTACCCTCGATGTTCTTGACTAATGCCGGTATGGCAAGGCACATTAGCGACTCCTTAACTCCATCCCCTGTATCCCCTCCCCCTCTCCTTTGAAGGAGAGGGGGGGTTCACAAATGACACCGGTGGGATGCTTCTCGAAACTCGGAATGATCACCTCTATTTCCAGGTTGTTACTCTTGTCCACCCAGATCCGTTCTACCACGAGCCGCAGGAATTCCTTCTTTTCCTGCGCTGTAAGGCCTACCAGGCGGTCGCGGATTGAGAGGCATAACCGCTCCGCATCCGCCAGATTCCGGTCACCAGCTTGCAGAGACCCCAGCTTCTGGTTTAGCTTTTCTACCTCTCGCTCCCAATGCTGCCTCTGTTCACGTACCTGCCCTAGTTGAGGTTTCAGTTCGTCAGCGGTCAGGAACTTTTGCCTCGCCCAGGTGAGTACCTGTTGCAGTTCCAAATGCTTCTTTCCAAGCTGGTCCATGGCCATGTCGAGCTCTGCCCTGGTGACTCGGCCTCTCTCAGTCGCTGCGGCATTTCTGGCCTTCAGGATTTCCACCAGGGCAGGTGGATCGGCAAAGGCCTGGGCCACTTTATCCCATACTACCCTCTCCACGGTAGAGGCATACAGTTCGGCCGGCTTGCGGCAGTAATAAGCACCCGGACTATGCTTCATGCCCCTGCAGCCGTAGTACCGCTCCGGTGTCTTCAGCGGCTTGCCATGCCTGTTGCTATGACTTCGGGCCAGGAAGGGCTTGCCGCAGCCACGGCACCAGAGGAGATGCTGCAACAGGTAGATCAGTTTGGTGTTGCGGGGCGACGTGGAGCGGTTCTTCTCCAGTTGCTGTTGCACCCGGTGGAAGAGCTCCTCCGTAACGATAGGGGTTACGGGTATCAGAATCTTTTCCTCCAGGCTCTTCTTCACCACCACGAGTCCATTCCTCCGCTCCCGCTTACCCCAATAGGCCTTGCCCATATAAATAGGATTCCTGAGGGTCTTGAGCATCTGCTGACGGGTCCAGGGCTTCCCCTGCCTGGTCAAGATTCCCAGCCGATTGAAGTTGGCCACCAGGGAGCCAATAGACTTGCCTTGCGCCACCCAACTGAAAATGTCCAATACCTGAGGCTTCTCGCCTTCATGGTGTCGCAGTTGTTGTATGGACGGGTCGTACCTGAACCCGTACGGGGGATTCCCTGTGACCAGCTTACCTGCTCTTGCCTTGGCGTCCCTTCCCATCAGGGTCCGTTCCCGGATGTTCTCAATCTCCCGCTCCGCCACCCAGGCCCACAGGCCCAGAGTGCTCTTGTCCATGGGCTGAGTCACCGTCTCCACGTCGACACCTGTGGTATCCATAACCTGTTTGAGGCGGGCAGCCGGCCACAGACTGCGGAACAGGCGGTCAGGACGCCAGGCCACAATGACGTCAAAGGCATCTTTTCGTGCCTCCCCAAGCATTTGCTCAAAGCACGCCCTCTCCTTGCGGCTGTCGGTGCCAGACTGGACATCCACATAAGGCAAGCGGACTACGTCATAGCCCTTCCGCCTGCAGTAGGACTCACACTCCCGTTGCTGCACCTCAAGGCTCGCCTTGTCATCTGTGGCTTGCTCTCTGGTACTCACCCGAACATAGATTGCAGCTCTTGCCTTGGCTTCCATGTCACCCTCCTTCTGGGTTGTTTGAGGCTATCCGCGAAATTGTCCCTTGCAGAGGCATAAGCCCCCGCCAACTTGTCTATCCCCTTGATCTACTTACCGATATTCGGTGAAGGCTGGCCTCATATTGAGAATATGACCAGTGCTCCAAATTATCCTCCAGTTCTCTTCATTTCCGGCGTAGGCATATCCAGTGAAAAGGCAAAGACTGTGGGGCTCTATACAGGACAGAGCCGACAACGCCCCGGGAAGGCTCGCCTTAGGGAGAGCACCTCTACCTCCTCCTCCATCTTATCTTTAGTCTCTTTCATCTGGCGGTAGAGCCGTGCCAGACCCTGTATCTCTTC
>JAUYDP010000089.1 GCA_030691805.1 Dehalococcoidia bacterium
TCGAGATACCGGACGAGGTGCAGGATATCTACCGGATGTGGCGCCCATCGCCTCTCTATCGCGCTCTCCGTCTGGAGAAGGCCCTGGGCACGCCGGCCAAGATCTACTACAAGTACGAAGGGGGGAGCCCTGCCGGCAGCCACAAGCCAAACACCTCTGTGCCCGCGGTCTACTACAACAAGAAGGAAGGGGTCAAGCGCATTGCTACGGAGACCGGGGCCGGACAATGGGGAAGCGCCCTGGCCATGGCCTGCCAGTTCTTCGGGCTGGAGTGTAAGGTCTACATGGTGAAGGTAAGTTATCAACAAAAGCCTTACCGGCGCACCCTCATGGAGACCTGGGGCGCGAAGGTGGTCGCCAGCCCCAGCCAGGACACGAATGTTGGCCGGGCCATCCTTGCCAAAGACCCGGACTGCCTGGGAAGCCTGGGCATCGCTATCAGCGAGGCCATAGAAGACGCCGCCCCGCGGGAGGACACCAAGTATTCCCTGGGAAGCGTATTGAACCATGTGCTTCTGCACCAGACGGTGGTTGGACAGGAGGCCAAGAAGCAGATGGAGAAGGCCGGGGATTACCCGGACATCATCATCGGCTGCGTGGGCGGTGGCAGCAACTTCGCCGGTTTCGCCTTTCCCTTCCTACAGGACAAGCTGGCGGGCAAGAGCAAGGTGAGGGCAATTGCCGTCGAGCCGGAGGCCTGCCCGACCCTGACCCGAGGAGTCTACACCTATGATTTTGGGGATACGGGCGAGACGACGCCTCTGCTGAAAATGTACAGCCTGGGCCATACCTTCGTGCCCGCAGGCATCCATGCCGGAGGCCTGCGCTATCACGGAATGGCCCCCCTGCTGAGCGCCGTATACAAGCAGGGCCTTATGGAGGCGGTCGCCGTGCACCAGAGGCCCACGTTCCAGGCCGCTATTGAATTCGCCCGTAGCGAGGGCATCATTCCAGCGCCGGAGTCCGCCCATGCTATCCGGGTGGCAATTGATGAGGCCCTCAAGTGCAAGGAATCAGGAGAGAAGAAGGTAATCGCCTTTAACCTTAGCGGGCATGGCCATTTCGACCTTGGGGCCTATGACGCCTATCTAAACGGGAAGCTGGAGGACTATTCCTACCCACGAGAGAAGGTGGAGGAGGCCCTGGCCCATTTGCCCAAGGTAGGGTAGGCCCTCCCCCAACCCTAGTAGGGTCAAGGGTTAAAGGTATAGGGTATAGGGTTACCCGCTTGGCCCCTTTCCGTTAGCGGAGTCGGGGACACAGATCGAGCCTATGTAGTAGCGAGGCATGCCTCGCCTCCGGCTCCCGCATCAGCTCAGTGGCGTTCTGGGGGACAGATCGAGTCTATGTAGTAGCGAGGCATGCCTCGCCACTACACGGGGCCGGACCTGGCTTGCGGGGGCGATTCACGAATCGCCCTTACGCTGCGGGGTGGCCGGCCCGTGTTAAGGCACGGCCTTCGCCGTTTCACTAAGGAGGTGGTATGAAAAAGGGCAGGATATTGACCGGCCACCGGCCTACAGGCCGGCGCCATATGGGCCACTGGCTGGGCACTCTTGAGAACTGGAGGCGGCTTCAGGACGACTACGACTGCTTCTTCCTGATCGCTGACCTGCACGTCTTGACCACGAGCTTCGATAAGACGCAGGCTATCAAGGAGAACATCGTGGAGACGGTCCGGGACTGGCTGGCTGCGGGGCTGGACCCCCTCAGGAGCAAGATGGTCCTCCAGTCGGCCGTGCCGGAGCACGCCGAGCTACAGCTCCTCTTCTCCATGCTGGTCACGGTGGAGCGTCTGGAGCGCAATCCTACCTACAAAGAGCAGAAGAAGGAGCTTCACCTGGGCAAGAACGCCTCTCTCGGCCTGTTGAGCTATCCGGTCCTTCAGGCAGCGGACATTCTGGTCTACCGGGCTGATACCGTCCCGGTCGGAGAGGACCAGCTTCCACATATCGAGCTTACCAGGGAGATCGCCCGCCGCTTCAACAACCTCTACGGAGGGACCTTCCCGGAGGCCCAGGCGCTGCTGAGCCCTACGGCGCGGGTGCCCGGGACAGACGGACGGATGATGCACACCAGCTATAACAACAGTATCCCGCTCTCCGCCTCCGAGGACGAGGTGAGGCAGAAGGTGCTGAGCATGGTCACCGATCCCCTGAAGGCCCGGGCGAAAGACCCCGGCCGACCGGAGGTCTGCTCCGCCTTCGCCTTGCTAAAGGCTTTTGATGCACTTTTCCCGGTGACGGACAACTTCACCGTAGAGAGCGTGGAGGAGGATTGCCGGGGGGGATGCATAGGCTGCGTGGCGGATAAGAACCGGTTCGCAGACGCCTATATCAAGGCCCTTCTGCCCTTCCGCACCATTCGGGAGAAGGTGCCTCCCGAGGTGATCTGGGAGATCCTGGCCAGCGGCACCCATAAGGCCCGAGAGGTGGCCCGGGAGACCATGGGGTTGGTCAGGGAGAGGATGAGCTTTACTCATGCGCAGCTCCCCATCTAGGAGCGACGTCTGCGTGCCCTCCCTGGAGGAGGCGCGCCTCTTGGCTGGGCAGGGCACGGTCGTGCCAATCTACCGGGAAGTGCTGGCCGACATGGAGACCCCCGTTTCGGCCTTCCTCAAGATAGCTCGGGGGCGCTACTCCTACCTTCTAGAGAGCGTAGAGGGCGGTGAGCGGATGGGGAGGTATAGCTTCATCGGCACCCAGCCCTACCTGGTCCTGTCTATCCCATCGGGCAGGGACGCGCCTGACCCCCTTCCTGCCATCCAGATGGAGTTGGAGCGGTTCCGCCCTGCCCCGGTTCCGGGCCTCCCCCGCTTCTGCGGCGGGGCAGTAGGATACCTGGCCTATGAGGTGGCCCGGTGTTTTGAGGACATACCGGCTCCCACATCGGACCCTCTGGGCCTCCCCCGGGCGGTCTTTATGTTTACCGATACGCTGCTGGTGTTCGACCACTTGAGGCATACCATTAAGGCTGTGAGCCACTCCCGCCTGGGCGGCGACATTGAAGCATCGTACCAGGCCGCGGTTAACCGTGTTGAAAAGCTCCTTTCACGGCTTCGCCGGCGTCCAAAAAGGTCTTCGGAAATACCAGGATTTGTAGGGACGATTCATGAATCGCCCCCGCCTGCGGGCCAGGAAAGGCCCGCCTATCCAGTCTATGAACAGGGCTTCGAAAGACCTGCCTATCCGGTTTATGAACAACGGCAGGAAAGGCTCGCTTATCCTGCTTCTGAGCAGGGATTTGCTGCCTTGGCTTCACCGGCTTCAGTGTTCTCCAATATGACCCCTGAAACCTTTCAGGCCGGAGTCTTGCGGGCCAAGGAGTACATCGAGGCTGGAGATGCTATCCAGATAGTCTTGTCCCAGCGGCTGGCCCGGCCCACCAGCGCCAGGCCGTTTGACATCTACCGGTGTCTGCGCATGGTGAACCCCTCACCCTACATGTACTATTTGCAATTAGACGATTTCAGCCTGGTCGGGTCTTCGCCGGAGATGCTGGTCCGGGTGGAGGACGGATTGGTCTATACCCATCCCATCGCCGGCACCAGGCCGCGGGGGGGCACCGAGGCGGAGGACGAGGCCTTGGGACGGGAGCTGCTGGGAGACGAGAAGGAGCGGGCGGAGCACCTGATGCTGGTGGACCTGGCCCGCAACGATGTAGGACGAGTCAGCGCCCCGGGAACGGTGGAGGTCCCGCAGTTCATGGAAGTAGAGCGGTATTCCCATGTCATGCACCTGGTATCCCAGGTTCGGGGCCGGCTGCGGCCGGACCTGACCAGCTTCGATGCCCTGCGGGCCTGTTTCCCCGCCGGCACCGTCTCCGGCGCCCCCAAGATCAGAGCCATGGAGATTATCTCTGAGCTGGAGCCGGACCAGCGGGGCCCCTACGCCGGGGCTGTGGGCTATATGGGCTATAGCGGAAACCTGGAC
>JAUYDP010000127.1 GCA_030691805.1 Dehalococcoidia bacterium
TTTTAGACTGTCAAGCAGACAGCGGTCAGCCTTCAGTTATCAGCCAACAGCGGTCAGCCTTCAGCAGACAGCGGTCAGCCTTCAGTTATCAGCTATTAGGTGTACCCATCAACGATCATCCAACTGCCGTTCGGGGTCAGAATCCCGATCCCAGAACCCTGATTCCATGATCCCCTCCTCCCTCCTCGTTTCTTGTCCCTCATTCCTCATTCCTCGTTCCTCGTTCCTCATTCCTTGTTCCTTGTTCCTTGTTCCTTGTTCCTCGTTCCTCGTTCCTATACCCTATTCCAGCATCTCCATATGGCGCGGGCACAACTCATAGCCGCCACCTATCTGGGCCTGGAGCACTTCCTCCTGCCAGTGGGCGTTATAGAGGCGGCAGCCTGGGTCATCGCAGAACGGCTCGCCCCATAACTGATGGAACACCGCCTGTAAAACGTATCCCAATAAGACCTCGGTAAGCCTTTCGTCTCCGTGCTCGAGGACTCGGCCCCTGAACTCACGCTTCAAGCCGGCATCCGCAGCATCCGCCATGCCCAGGGCCAAATACTGCTGTTTCAGAAAATAGAACTCCCGTGGCTTGGCCGGGGCTTCTACCAGCCCGGTGGTCGAGACGAGCGAGGGAAACCCGTATAGGCTGACCCTGGCATGGTACCTTCTGTCGTCATCCTCCCAGGTGCCAAAGAGTTGGTTAGTAAAAACTACATGGATGTGGCGCAGGCTTCTTTCCCTGTTAGGAATCAGGCCAGAAAGCAGTCTCATCAACTCGAAGCCATCGTAAAACAGGCCGAAGACCTTGCTCCCTTCCTCAAGCCTTCTTCGCTCGTAAGATATCTCTCCAGGTAGAGGCGTTGTGTTCAGGTCCGGCCTAAGGGGGCTGTGTACCTTGGCCGTGGCAAAACCCAGAGCCAGTTCCTCCAAACACCGCTTGCGCTCATCTGGCGCCAGACTTGATAGCTGGTGGGCTATGAAGGGGCCCCTCACCTCCACGTGGATAGATGGCAGAAGCCCGCGGAGGCGTAACGCCAGCACGTCGCAGTCCAGTGTAGACGCCCACGGCTCACGGTATAGGTAGCAGCCAACAGGTCCGAGCATGACGTTGTAACAAAAACCCTCATGGGTCATGGGCCCTAAAAGCCCGGCAAGAGATCCTGGCCACGTTGCCGGTGTAGCGCCGACTTATGGTCATGCACAATTTAAGATGCCAAACCAGTCTGCCGAATAAATTCGGCGTTACGTTTAGCCCAACGCCGAATTTATTCGGACGGTCGTGGCACAATATTTAGTGCATGACCATTAGTCGGCTGGCAGCTAAGGCCCAAGGTCCTTGAATCCCGGCTAAATAGCCCGACCTGAGATTACACCGCTGCTTTCTGTAGGAGGCGATCTGCGACCTGAGCGGCCTTCTGTCCCGAAAGCAGCATGGCGCCAAAGGTTGGCCCCATTCGGGGTAGCCCGTAGAGGGTCGAGACAGCCATGCCGGAGACTACCAGGCCGGGATGTACCTCGCCGGTATGCTCGAGGACCAGGTCTTCGGACATCTCCACCCACATGGCGCCGAAGCCTACGGTCTTCATAAGGCCCCGCTCCTCCAGCTTCTTGACCACGCAGGCGTCGTGGCCGGTAGAGTCTATCACCAGGCGGCACTCCAGGGCCACGGGGTCAACGCAGGTTATCTCTCGTGGCAGGCTGTGTATCGGGGTCCAGTTGATCACCACTCCCGCTACCCGGTTGCCCGCTCGCAGCACCACGTCGTCGAAGATGGTCATGTTTGCGAACTTGACCCCCGCGTCACAGGCGGCGGCGATGAGCTTAGAACAGGCGTGAGGGCCATCGGCAACATACAGGCCCGGAATATATTCCTCGTAAGGCACTCCTAGCTCATCCAGTGCCTGGTGTGCGGGAGCTCTCACGGTAACCTTGTTCATCAGGTAACCCCCGATCCAGAAACCGCCACCCAGATAGTTGTTACGCTCCACGATGAGGACCTTGTGCCCCAGGCGCGCCAGGTCACGTCCGGCCATCAGTCCGCTGGGGCCTGCGCCTACTATGACCACATCGCTCTCTGCGTACTCCTCGAACTGGCGTAGGAAGCTCCTAACAATAGCTCGGGTTACGTCCTTCTCTTCAATGGGTGCAAATACCGGCATATCCTATCCTCCCTTGATATCTACTTTTTTTATTATTGCCCGGAGGTCCTGTAAGTCTTCCAGGGCAAAGTACTCCAGGATTATCTCTGAGACGCCAAGCCCCTCAAGCCTCTTTGCCTTCTCTATCAGGCCCCGAGGTCCGCAAACGGCGAAGGAGTCTAGTAATTCTTCCCTGGAGACCCACTCCTTCTCCATTCCTATGTCCTCTAGAACCTGGATGGGTAGACGGGGGAGCATGTCATCCAGGAACTCGCTTATCCCCCTGCCAACCCCCCAGGTCCAGCCGTCCTCACGAGATGTTGTCCACAGTAGCAGCGGCGTGAGCAGTGACCACGGGAGAGCGAGTATATGGATTAGTCACATCCACGCCTATGCGGACCCTTTCAGTGCTCAGAGCTACGGTAGTTGCTGCGGTCCAAAGCTCCCAGGGGACAACGAACATGTCCCGGACCCAGATGCGGTGAAATCCACAATCCTCCAGGGTCCGGGAGTGGGCGGCGATCTGGTCCGGACGGCAGCGCGGGGAGAGCTCAGCGCTGAAGAGCATGGCTAGCACCTGACCGCTGTGACGCCAAGGTGCTGGCTGACCAGGTCCATAGCGCAATACTTTCCGCACATGCTACAGGCATCGCTGTTGGAGGCTCTTCGTGCGCGCACCTCCCGGACGCGCTTGGGGTCCAGGGCCAGACGGGTCTGGGCCTCCCAGTCCAGGGCTTTGCGGGCCCGGGACATATCCAGGTCCCGTTGCCAGGCGCCTTTTACCCCTTTGACTATATCGGCAGCATGGCCGGCGATACGGGCAGCCATGACCCCTTCACGCACGTCATCCAATTCCGGCAACCCCAGATGCTCTGCGGGCGTGACGTAGCACAGGTAGTCCGCTCCGGCCATGGCCGCCAGAGCACCGCCGATGGCCGCCGTAATATGGTCATACCCGGCGCCGATGTCTGTTACCAGCGGCCCCAGCACGTAGAATGGCGCCTCACGGCAGAGCCGCTTCTGGAGCTGAACGTTAGTGGCTATCTGGTCCAGGGGCACATGTCCCGGCCCTTCGACCATAACCTGGACTCCCGCCTCACGGGCCCGGTCCACAAGCTCGCCCAGGGTCAATAGCTCTTCTATCTGGGCGCGATCGGTGGCGTCGGCCAGGGAACCAGGACGCAGTCCGTCCCCCAGGCTAAGGGTAACGTCATAGCGCCGGGCGATCTCCAGAAGGCGGTCATACTGCTCGTATAGTGGGTTCTCCTGCCCATTATGCAGGATCCATCCCGTTAGGAACGCACCACCCCGAGAGACTATGTCCACAACGCGGCCCTGTCGCCGGAGACGCCCCAGGACCGCCTGGGTCACGCCGCAATGGACGGTCATGAAGTCTACGCCGTCCTGGGCCTGCTCTTCGATCGCGTCGAATATCTCATCTGGCGCCATGTTCACGATAGCCCCGTTCCGTTCGATAGCGCGGATGGCCGCCTGGTAGATTGGGACCGTGCCGAGGGGTACAGGGCATTTCTCCAGAATGGAGCGCCGTATTATACCGATATCGCCCCCGGTGCTAAGGTCCATCACCGTATCGGCCCCTGCCTCCAGGGACACGGCTAGCTTGTCTAGCTCCTGGTCAGGGAACGGATAGTCGGTTGAGGTACCCAGATTGGCATTGACCTTAGTGCGGAGCCCCTTGCCGATACCGCTGGGCGCTAGATTGTGGTGCCTCGGGTTGGCCGGGACCACCACGGTCCCCTCGGCCAGACCTCGCCGCACCTCTTCCGCAGGCAGGCCTTCGGCCTGGGCCACCGCCTCCATGGCATAAGTTATCCGGCCCTCACGGGCCATTTCCAATTGGGTCATGGCCCCTCCTGAACAAAAGAGACCAAGAGCCTCGTCTCGGTGTAAGGTCTTGGTCTGCTTATTATACCGCTTCCCTACGCCAGCATTACCGAGTTCAGGTTCTAAGGGTCGGCCCTCCAAGACGGACCTCTCAGCTTAATAGCACCCCTAGCGGCAACCAGTATTTTATTGCCATTATGATACACCCTGCGCCTGCGATTTGCAATCTCAGGGATAGAACATCACCGGGCAGTAGGGGCGGGTTTGGAACCCGCCCCTACTGTACAACTGCCGTATATTTTGATTGTAACTACTCAGCCACAAAGTCACAAAGACACGAATTCACGCTCTGAAAGAGGCTTGTATTCCATAACTTTCTTTGTGCCTTGGTGTCTTAGTGGCTGAGTAGTTACGAAGGATTAACCTTGTTGACTTCAGCCTCAGGCCGTATACTTGTATGAATCAAGCATCAAAACTGGAGTTTATCGGTTAATATGATCGAGAATGTAAGAAAAGCTGCCATCTTTGTCGCTCTAACTTACTTCCTGAGCTACACATTAGCCAACCTTTACTTCGCCCTGGGCGGGCAGATGGGATCTCCTGAAGCGTTGGTAATGACATTGGTTTACATGTTCATCCCGATGGGCAGCGCCATTGTGGTCCAGAAGTTGATTTACAAACAGCCGGTTATTGGCCCACTGGGCATCTCCTTCAGATTCAACCGGTGGTTCCTTATAGCCTGGCTCGTCCCACCGGTAATTGCCTTTATCACACTCGGGGTCAGCCTCCTATTTCCGGGAATAGTATACACCCCGGATATGGCGGGCATGTACGAGAGGTTTCAGGGCCTGCTCACGCCCGAGCAAATCGAGGCCATGAAGCTCCAATCCGCCGAGATGCCATTGCATCCCATCTGGATTGGACTCGCGCAGGGGCTTATCGCCGGCATCACGGTGAATGCAGTCGCAGGATTCGGAGAGGAGCTCGGGTGGAGAGGGCTTCTCCATCGGGAGCTGGGCTACCTGGGCTTCTGGAGATCTTCCGCCGTAATCGGACTGATCTGGGGACTGTGGCACGCTCCGATCATCCTTCAAGGTTACAATTATCCCCAGCACCCACTGGCCGGCGTAGGCATGATGACTGGATTCACCATATTGCTTTCACCTATATTCAACTATATTCGCCTCAAATCCGGATCGGTCGTCGCTGCGGCCATCCTGCATGGCTCGCTGAACGGCACATTCGGGCTGGC
>JAUYDP010000140.1 GCA_030691805.1 Dehalococcoidia bacterium
CCAGCATTAGGGGCAGTGATGACCTCATCCCCGGCGCCGATATCCAGCGCCCGTAGGGCCAGGTGTAGGGCCTCAGTGCCCGAGCCGACGCCGATGGCGTAAGAGACCCCCAGGTAGGATGCGAATTCCTCCTCGAAGGCCGCCACCTCTTCGCCCAGGATGAACCAGCCTCGCTGGAAGACCCGGTCCATGGCCTCCTGGACCTCGTCCTTGATAAACTGGTACTGGAGAGTCAGGTCGTTAAATGGGATCATGCGGGAAGCCCTTTGGTGCGGCATCGGCCGGGCCACTTCAAAGTGCCTCCCAAGTGTCGCGGTCGATCCTGGCTTGCCTTAGAATCCTAACTAGCAACTCTCGTCCAATGTCACCTTGGTGAGGGTTGGGAAGACGCAGAGTGAGATCGCCTTTGACCATGATCTGGTGCTTCCCTCCCGAGTAAGGCCCTTCAAAGCCCAACTCTCTCAGGTATTCGATCAATTGTCTCCGCTTGATGGGCCCGACGGTGGGCATCAGGCCACTTCTCTGATCTTCAGCTCCAGGCCTTCGACGGTGGGCAAGGGGAGGTTTCGTGAGATACGAAACAGGACCCATTCCTCTAGAACCTCTTCAAGCTCGTCGCGGCAGTCCTCGAGGGTCTCGGCATTGGCGTAAACGCCCTCGAAGCCCGGAATCTCGCCGTAGAAAGTGTTGTCGTCAGAAAGGATCTCGTATTCCGCCTTTCGCATGGCTGCTTTGATGTAGGCTGTTAGCATGGTGGCCTCCTCCTATGATGCTACTGGGCTGCCAGGTCCTCGAAAGGGGTGGGATGTTCCTGTGTTCCTAGTTGCCGCCTGGCGTTCAACGAAGTAAGTGGAACTCAGCGTCGTTCGGGGACGTGTTACCAGCTATGCAAGAATCTGCTCCAGAACTTCGAGAATAGGGACTATCCGATGGTAGTAGTCAGTCACATCTGTGACTGTCATTTCAAGTTTCCACGTCCCGACATGAGCAAGCTCATTCTTGTTGCTTACAATACTCATTAGTGCAGAGGCTTCACTGCCGTTATGCGAAATCATTTGGCTAAACCTACGCTGGTATCCTTCACTAAATTCCCCAAGCAGCCCACTGATATAGCCCCACACAGGATTCCTAAATCGTTCGCTGAGCACTTTGCCAACATAGTTCCCGATCTCATTGTCACCCGTCTTCTGCACCCGTTGTGCCACTAAATGCTCTATACAGTCCTCAAGCACGCCAACTATCAGAACGGTTATGTAGGCTGCTAGATTAGCACCAAGTCGGGCGTCATTCGAAGCCCACGAGGCTGCTTCGTTCAGAAGACGCTCTATCTCACTGCATCTGCCATGGACGTAAGGGTCACTTACAGTCACTTGAGAAGAATCTCCTTAGCTAGTTCTATGCGCCTTCTCACTGCGTCAACGTCTGTGGTGCCGGAGCTAACAGCTTCTACATAGCTTGGGTTTCTGAGGAGTTCGTTAAATCTATCCGTTCTATCACCTGGAATAGTATTTGATCGTGCAAAGGCGAGCATGACAGAGTCGAAGACGGCGACGTTAATACCACGCCTAATGTGGAATGGTCTGCCACCAAGACTGTCATACACTCGTTTGATGGTACTAACGAACGTACTTTGATATGGCTCTCTCGCCCCATCAGTCTGGTGGGTCGCCATATAGTTATTCAAGAACTGTTTCATCGGTTTCGTGTATGAGTCGGCGCCTTCAAGCAGAGCGAGGAATCTAACGATCAGTTCAAGGTCCCGCATGCGGGCGTCAACATCCTTTGACCCGAAAATGCGTCGCCATGTTGGGTCTCGGTTTAGCTCCCTCATAAGGTCATTAAAGGGCCCGTGATACATGCAGTTTCGCACTTCTTGCGGAGTAAGACTCGTTCCTCCCGTATTCAGCCGCTCAAAAATGTGGTAAATACTGGTATTATCTTTAGGATCCAATTGCTCCACTATCATTACCCGGAGCACCGAATCCCGAAAACGTATGCGGTCGGCCTCGGTAAGAGTCTCGTAGGATTTCCCCTCCCATTGCGGGCTCACCCCTCTTAGATAGAAATCGCCCCCCTCTGGCAGCTTGCCTTGGAAGAAGCCCCAGATTGTGCGCAATCGTTGCTGACCGTCTATCACCACTTGCTTTTGACCGGGTTCTTTATACACGAAAATGGCAGGCACCGGTAGCCCGAGGAGAAATGAGTCTATTAATCGACTCGCTTGCACGGGCTTCCATACCCAACCGCGCTGGAACTCTGGGATTTCTATTTCCTTCCGGCGCCTTTTCTCGTTTAGGACCTCCAATGTCGGGTCTGATGGATAAGAGACGATCTTATAGAGAGGGACACCGATTTCCTTGTCCTCTTCCTCAGACGGAATTTCTTCAATAAGTGCTTCTTTCACCACCAATTTACACCTCCTCGGGCATAGCCTGCGGCCGCCGGATCTTGGGATCTCCAGTTGTTTTATTTTGCCACCCGGGTCATTGTTTTGGTCCAAACGAACCCAGTCTCACAGCATCTCTGAGGATCTCTTTCACTCACGTTGCCACCTGTCTGCCTACCAATAATGCTCCCTATTCTCCCGGTAAAACCGCATCGTGCGCTCCAGCCCCTCCCGCAGCAGCACCCTGGGCGCCCATCCCAGAGTGCGGCGGATCTTCGCGCAGTCGGCGTAGTAATCGCCGATGTCAATGGACATGCGGTTGGGGGGAAAGGGGACCACTTTATAACTGCCTCTTCGAGCAATTTGGGTGAGGAGTGTTACAAAATCCAGTAGCGATACCCTTTCGCTGCCCCCCACGTTGAAGATTCCCCCGTTGGCCCGGTCATCCTGTCCGGCCAGCAGGAACGCCTCCACAACGTCGTCCACAAAGACCATGTCCCGCCTCTGCTGGCCGTCGCCGAACACCTGGATCTCCTCGCCATCCAGGGCCTGCCGGATGAACCACCCGATAAACCCCTGACGGTTGTGCTTCATCAGAAGGCGAGGGCCATAAGTATTAGTGAGCCGGAGCGAGCAGGCCCTCAATTCGTAGACGTTGTTATAAAGGATGTGGTACCACTCACCGGCCATGGTATTTATGCCGTTGACATCTGTCGGTTGAAGAAGGTGGTCCTCGTCCACGGGAAGGTATCGGGGCTTGCCATAGACCTGGCGGGTCCCAGCGTAGACCACCTTAATGCCGGGATTGCACTTGCGGCAGGCCTCTAGCAAGGAGAGTTGGCTGCGGCAGTTGATCTCCAGGTCCGTGTAAGGGTCCAACATGCTGTCTATGTGGCTTACCTGGCCGGCCAAATTAAAGAGGATGTCCTGTCCCCGCACCAGGTAATCCATGCTGTTCTGGTCCCTTACGTCAGCGATGTTGACGCGCAGCCGGTCCTCGATGCCGTGGATGTTGAAGAGGTTACCGCCGTATTCGGGGATCAGGGAATCCACCAGGAGGACCTGGGCCCCCAGTTCCACCAGGCGGCGGGCCAGGTTGCTGCCGATGAAGCCCAAACCTCCCGTAACCATGACGGCTTTATTATGGTAGAAAGCCTGTAGCTCTGATTCGGTCATTCGTTTCGTTCCCGAACTGAATTTATGGGCATAGCCTAACATTTTCCCATAAGGTGTAAGTCCCCCAGATGGAGGTGGCGGGGGACTCCCCCGAACCCCCGGTCTGCGACGCCATATCAACGGGTTGGCGGGGGACTCCCCCGGAGCCCCGGCCGGCTAGTGGATTACTGGCTTGGACCTAATAGGGGTGGCTCGTGGCTTCCTGGCAAGCCTCGGCCAGACCACCAGTTTCCACCAGAGACGGGCCAAGCCAAGTCCAACGCGGCCGACCCGCCTGACGTTGAAGAACTGGGACCTGCCATAGGTGCGATGGAAATGATGCACCGGGACTTCACTAATAACGAACCCGGCATCCTGCACCTTCTTGATAAACTCCACGCAGATGACCCCACTGTTACACTCCAGCTCAATCCGGTCGAAGATGGCGCGACGCATTAGACGGAAATCACAGTCCACGTCCCTTAGCTTGAGGCCAAAGGCCACTTTAGCTATCCAGTGGTAGGCCCGTCCCAGGACGATCCGGTACCAGGGATCGGAACGCCCGATCTTATACCCGTTGACCAGGTCTACCCCATCCCTCATTTCGGCGAAGAGCATGGGCAACTCCAGAACGTCGTACTGGGCGTCACCGTCGGTGTAAAAGATCAGGTCTTTAGACGCGTTATAGAACCCGGAGCGGAGCGCGCCGCCGTAGCCCCTATTGTTCTCATGGAATACCAGGCGGAGCCTCTGGAAATGGCGTGCCAGCCCCTGGAGGATCTCCCGGCTGTGGTCAGTGCGTCCGTCGTCAATGACTATAATCTCGTAATCATCGGTGATGGACTCCAGCGTTTGGGCTGCCAGGGTCACCATACTGCCAATAGTCCCTCCGTCGTTATAACAAGGGAAAAAAGCGGTTATGCTCGGGCGCCTATTGTCCTCCATTACATCCCTTCAGGCAGTTACCTCAGTAGCAACAGGGCTGGTCCAGGGCCGAACACGGCCTGCCCGAAAATATTAAGCGAACTACCCGGAAATGACAAGGGTTTCCTGAACCGAGAGATCGGGCGAAAAGGCCGGAATTAACAAGAAATACTAGCCAAACTTCGCCGGCCTTTTCTCAAAAAAGGCGGCTATAGCTTCCTTGAAGTCGGGCTGGTCCGAGGAGGCGCCCACTCCCAGACGCTCCCTCTCCAGTTGGGTCTCAAGCAATGGTGTCATGGAGGCGTTGAGCAGGGCCTTGGCGGTAGCGAAGGAATAGGCTGGCCCGGCGGCTACCTCCAAGGCCATCTCACTGGCCCTCTGGGCCAGGTCGGCCTCCGGCACCACCCGGTGCACTAACCCCAGCCGGAGCGCCTCGGCGGCGTCTATGGCGCGGTCCAGGAATACCAGCTCGGAGGCCAGGCCCAGACCTACCAGGCGGGGCATGAAGATAGTCCAGCCTCCGTCCGGGACCAGGGCGGCCACCCTGGTATAGGCCAGCTTGAACACGGCCCGCTCCGAGGCGATGCGCAGGTCACAGGCCAACGCGATGCTGAAGCCTGCGCCGGCAGCCGATCCGTTGACCGCTGCGATAACCGGCTTGGGCAGAAGCCGCACATCGGTGATGAAGCGGTGGAAGGGCTTGGTCAGTTCAAGGAAGTATGAAGACGGGGCGCGCCCTTGCTCCATATGTTCTTTCGCTCCCTGCAAATTGCCACCGGAGCAAAAAGCCTTTCCGGCGCCGGTGATGACCACCACACGCACCGCAGGATCGTCCCGGCAGTCCTCCATGGCCAGCACCATCTCTGCCATCATGGTGGCCGCCAGGGAGTTATAGCTCTGAGGCCGGTTGAAGGTGATCGTAGCTATACCCTGCTCCTTAGTGTAAATCAACTCCTTAAAGTCCATGGTCCAACTCCTTAGAACGTATTTGCCATGATCTGGGGCAGGCCGAGGTGAACAATCACGGCCTGCCGGGACGCACCTATTATAGCTGCCTTAAGCCTTGCGCCTCAAGCGCACGTTGGAGAGTGTTGAATTACTTCCGTAGTCGGCATCGTCCCTTCACTCCGTTCAGGACAGGCCCCGATGCCGACGGTCGGGGTCAGAGACGACCCTGACTACGGGACCAGGTGTTGTTCAACAGTCTCTGTTGATGTACCATAGGACCATAGGAAATATTCACCATTACCTATGAGGTGACGCCATGGTCAGCCCG
>JAUYDP010000419.1 GCA_030691805.1 Dehalococcoidia bacterium
CTCCCCTCGCAGGGGAGGGGCCGGGGGAGAGGTCAACCCCTTGCTTTAGAGAAATATTTCTTAACGTATGACCAACCGCAATATCGTAATCGGCCAAAAGGTGGATAATGTAAAGGTGCAGAGAGCGAAGGAACTCCGCCACCAGATGACTGACGCGGAGAAAACTCTGTGGCAATATCTACGAGCGAACCGGTTCAACGAGTTGCACTTCCGACGCCAGCAAATCATCGACGGCTTCATCGTGGATTTCTACTGCCATGCTGCGAGTTTGGTAATTGAAGTTGATGGGGAAATTCACCAGCAGCAGGCGGCGCAAGACGCCGAGCGTGACTTGGTACTAGCCAGACGAGGCCTGAAGGTGCTACGGATTAGGAACGAGGATGTGGAAGAAAATATCGCAGCAGTTCTGGCGAAGATTGGTGAAAACGTGGGGACCTAACCCCCTAACCCCCTTCCCTGCGAGGGAAGGGGCCGGGGGAGAGGTTAACCCCACCAGGAGGATAACCAATGGCCATAACTAAAGAACTCGAAGGCGTCCAGGCCCTGGACTCCATGATCGGTAAGATGGAGAAGACCATCCAATCGCTCAGGACCAAGGGGGCGCCCCTGAGCGACATCTACTTCTGGGAAGCCCTGCTGGGGGCTTACCAGCGCGCCCATCAGGCCAACTTGGAGGGACAGCCCCTGGCCATGACCGGCTTCTTCGTGCCCCAGGAGCTCTTCCATGCCATGGACATCGCCAACTTGTGTGCGGAGAACCACGCCACCTTCGTGGGCCAGAGCGCCCTGGACAAGATTGAGCAGCTTTTCGACCTGGGCGAAGGCTACGGCCTGGGCAACGAGGTCTGCTCGCCCCACCGCATCGCCGTGGGCCTGGCCGTCTCCCGCCAGATGCCCCGCCCCAGCTTCATCGTCAGCACCGCTACCAGTTGCGACCAGACCCTGAAACTCTACGAAGTACTCGCCGATCTCTACCAGGTCCCCATCTACGTCGTAGACAGCCCCTTCATAGACAACGAGCCAGCCCTTCAGTATGCCCGGGAGGACATCAAACAGCTCATCCGCTTCCTGGAGGAACAGTCAGGAAGAACCCTGGACTGGGCCCGGCTACGAGAGGTCCTGGACATCTCCAAGGCCACTTACGATTACTGGGACAAGATCAACCACTTGCGCATGGCCGTGCCAAGCCCCACCGGGGGCCGTCCATCGGTCAAGGATTTCTCCATAATGCTCACCTGTTGCGGCCAGGAGGCAGGTCTGAAGTACTTCAGGTCCCGCTTCGAAGAGTTGAAGGAGAAGGTGGACAAGGGGGAGGGTTATATCCCCAATGAGCGACACCGGGTGGCCTGGCTCTACGTTCTGCCCATGTTCGACCTCAAGATATCCGACTGGCTGGAGGAGAAGTACGGGGCCGTTATCGTCATGGACTCCTTCGGCTATGCCTCGGAGGAGATAGAGCTGGACCCATCTGATCCCATAGACTATCTGGTCAAGAAGCCCCTAAAGTGGGCCTTCATCCGGCAAACCTATGCCCCCAACGAATACTCGCACTTCGCCGAGCGCATGGCCAAGCTCTGCCATGACTATAAGGCTGACGTAGCGGTAGTCCTGGCCCATTGGAGTTGTAGCCAGTACTGCGGCACCATCCGCCTTCTGAAGGAAGAGATAACCGGAGCACTTGGAATACCCTTCTTTGTCCTGGACGGTGACATCATGGACGCCCGTGTAGTCTCCGGCGCCCAGATGCGGGCCAAGCTGGATGAGTTCTTCGCCATGGTAAATGCGTCGCGATGACGGATGTCAGATTCACCACTGAGACCGCGGAGAGCACAGAGACGTTTTCTTTAATCGCAGAGCACACGGAGAGCGCAGAGAAGAGATGAATAATGGTTTCCGCGTTCTCTGCGATCGCCGCGGCAAATCAAACAAGGAAGTCTCCGTCATCTCCGTGATCTCTGTGGTCAGAGTAAAGAAGATAAACTCTCCGCGTTCTCTGTGGTCTCTGCGATAAATTAGAAAGTTGGTTGTTCATGATTGTAGCAGGCTGTGACGTAGGTTCCCGCACGGGCAAAGTGGTAATCATGGACGACGGGAGGGTCCTTGCCTGGAACATCGTTCCCCGTTCCGTGAACTTCGCCGAGACGGCCCGCCAAGCCCTGGACGGCGCCCTGGCCCAGGCCGGGCTAACTTTGGAGGACGTGGGCTATATAATCGGCACCGGCTACGGCAAGGGGCGCATCCCCTTCGCCCAGGAGGTGGCCACGGAGATCGCCTGCCAGAGCGCCGGGGCCGCCTGGCTAGAGCCCCGGGTGCGCACCGTAATAGACATGGGAGGCCAGGACTGCAAGGTACTTCGCACCGACGGCCGGGGCTTGGTCAGCGACTTCGTCATGAACGACAAGTGCGCCTCCGGCACGGGGCGCTTCCTGGAGGACATAGCCCGCATCCTGGAGGTGAGCCTGGAGGAGATGGGGCCCCTATCCCTAGAGGCCACCGCGCCCGTGAGCATCAGCTCCCAATGCAGCGTCTTCGCCAAGTCGGAGGTAGTCTCCCTCATCGCCGAGCGCCAGACCGTGCGGGACATCCTGGCCGGTATCCACGAGGCGGTGGTGCGCCGCCTAGTCACCCTGGTCCACCGCCTGGGCCTGGAGGAGCCGGTCCTCTTCTCCGGCGGCGTCGCCAAGAACGCCGGCCTGGTGCGCCGCGTCAACGAGCGGCTGGGCATCGAGCTAGTCTCGGCCTCCATAGACCCCCAGGTCATCGGGGCACTGGGGGCGGCGCTGCTGGCGGGGAGGGCGGCGAACGGCGGCGGGACAAAGGGATAAGCGGCGGACCCTGGTAGGGGCGATCGCACCGAAGTATGTTCTTAAACCTCATAAGCCGGCGCTTCGGCAGGCCCAACCTGCTGGGCTAACGGGACATCTGTAGGGGCGACTCATGAGTCGCCCTGGGTGGCTGGGGGGGCGTGGGCTTACCCCCGATCCGACTAGCAAAGCGTGTTGACTCCCTTGCGGTGGTGCCTCCGTCACCGTTGCCACCGCCGGAAACCGCGCCATCTCCTTGGCGATGTTCCCTCCGTTGGCCCCTGTCCAGCCATATGCCTGAGGTGCCTCCACCTTTCACTGCTGTATCGCTGCCCTTCGCAGACGGATAGCCAAGAGGTTCTCCCCGTCCCTCGCCACCGGTGTGCCAGGACACGGCCCATGTCAAAAAAAAGCTTGACAGCCTGGGGGGGGGTGATATACTATAGCCTAAGATTTTGGAGAAACTAAACTATTACCGATAAAGAGGATAGGATGAATTTGCAAACTGGTAGGCTCTGGGTATTCCTCACTGCAACTTTACTGGCCATGACTTTGCTCGTAGCTGCCTGCGCCCCGGGAGCGGCCCCGACTCCCACCCCCACCAATGCTCCCGCGGCGGCCAGCCCTACTGCGGCACCCAAAGCAGAGCCCACCAAGCCGGCGGAGAAACCTGCTGAGAAGCCGGCTGCCACTCCGACCACAGCTCCCTCCAAGCCCACTGGAGCCTCCATCAAGGTAGGCTTCCTCACCCCCCTGAGCGGCTTTGCTGCGCCTTTCGGCCACAACCAGAAGTACGGCGTTATCCTGGCCCAGGAAGACATTAACCAGGGCGGCGGCATTAACGGCAGCCCGTTGGAGGTGCTGACCAGAGACAGCCCCTTTGACCCCAAAGAGGCGGTTACCCTCATGCGCAATCTGGATGAAAAGGACAAAGTGTTCGCCATCTTGGGGCCTTACTCCAGCGGTGAGTTCGAGGTAGCTGCGCCCCTGGCCAACGAGCTTCAGATACCCACGATCACAAACCTGTCCTTGAAACCCGGCGTCACCGCCGCCAACCGGCCGTGGACCTTCAGGGTCCAGTTGGTCCATGATATCACTCTCCCTGTAGCCATAGACGCTTTCAAGAAGAAGTATCCGGCGGTCAAGAAGGTTGTCATCGTTGGCGATACTAAAGAGGCTGTAAACCAGGTTATGGTCAAAGACCTCTTCCCCAAGATGTTGCAGCAGGCAGGTTTTGACCTTATCGGTACGGTAGAGTTCAACCAGGGGACGACCGACTTCGGCGCGATCGTCACCAAGGCCAAGGAGTCAAACGCACAGGGGATCGCCGTCGCCGGCATCCCCACAGATGTCGCGACTCTGGCCAAGGAGATGGCCAGGCAAGGGTTCCAGCTCCCCACCGTTACGGGCGCCCAGATAATGGGCTCCAACTTCCCGCAGATGGCCGGGACCTCTGTAGAGGGATGGGTCGCCGCCGGAACTTTTGATCCGGCTAGCTCGGATCCGGCCGTGCAGAAGTTTGTGTCTCGCATCAGCTCTCGCATGGAGACAGACGCGGGGGTGGTCAAGCCGATCTGGCTCGCTTACGAGCCCCAGACCTACGACACCGTCATGGCCATGGCCGACATAATGCGTAAGGCGGCGATAACCCCCAATACCGCTGTCAAGGATGCCCGGACTAAGATCAGAGATGGTTTCCAGAACCTCAAGGACTACCCGGGCCTGGTCGGAAGCATATCGGTGCTGCCCACTGGGGAGACGACCTGGAAGCCGGTGCCTTTCGTCGTTCAGGGCGGCAAGTGGGTAGCAATAAAATAGGCGCTCCAGGTACTTCTTAGGAGTGGCTCATGCCGCCGTTGAGGCGCCACCGGGGCATGAGCACCTTATAGCATTACAAGATAGCAATTGGAAGTGGAAGTACGAGTGGAACAGGCGTCCCGCCTGTGACTCAGGCCCCCAGGCCTCTGCCACTTGGGGACACCTTTTTCGGTAAGGAGGATACGATAAACTTGCGAACTTGGAAGCTCTGGATCTCTTTCGTCAGCGCTATGCTTGCCCTGGCCGTCCTTGTCGCCGCGTGCGCCCCAGCAGCAGCGCCTACCCCTACGCCCACCAAGGCGGCTCCGCCAGCTACTCCTACAACAGCCGCACCCAAAGCGGAGGCAACCAAGCCCGCTGAGAAACCGGCGGAGAAGGCAGCAACCACTCCAACCAGCGCACCCGCTGCCAAGCCCACGGGCAAGCCTATCAAGATAGGGTTCATAACCCCCTTGACGGGGCGGGTTGCGGGCTACGGCGCCCGCCAAAAGATAGCGGTCCAGCTAGCCCTCGAGGATGTAAACAGCAGGGGTGGCATCAACGGCAGCCCGCTGGAGGTGGTGATGGTTGATGATCAGGCTGATCCCCGACAGGCTGTGACGCTGGTGCGGCGCCTGGCAATTGAGGACAAGGTGCCGTTCATACTGGGACCTCTGACTACCGGGGCCTTCGAAGTAGCGGCTCCCCTGGCCAACGAGCTCAAGGTGCCTCTGGCCACTGCTACTTCTAGCAAGGAGGGCATCACCGACCAGAACCGGCCCTGGATCTTCCGCTTCGCCGGCCTGGATAGGACATACACGACCAAGGGCATCGAGGGCTACAAGAAGGTTTATCCAAACGTAAAGAGAATGGTCATAACCGGCGATACCAAGGAGTCGGTGAACGAGAACATCGTCAAGAACATCTATCCCAAAGCCCTGAAGGACGCCGGCTTCGAGGTTATCGATACGGTTCCCTTTGAGACCGGCACGACGGACTTCAGCGCTATCATCACTAAGATCAAAGGCCTCAACCCAGACGGTATCGCCTACAGCTCACTGACGCCGGAGGCCCTGGGCTTCGCCAAGGAACTCCAGAAACAGGGGGTGAAGGCCCCGGTGATGGCGTCCAGCCAGAACTATTCAGGCCCTGAGATCACTCTGGGCAAGGACGTGCTCGAGGGCTGGGTTGCTCCCGGCAACTTCGATGAGGACACCCAGGACCCTGTGGCCAGAGGCGTCGTGGAACGGTTCGTCAAGGCCGGGGCGGCCGACCCAGCCGTTGGCCAGCCTGCCTATGTCGCATTTTGGGGCCAGGCCTATGATGCGGTCATGGCCACAGCCGAGGTTATGCGGAAGGCCAACATTGCCCCAGACACCGACCTGCAGAAGGCCCGGGAGGCCATCCGGGACGGACTCCAGAACCTAAGAGGATTCAAGGGGCTCGCGAGAGACATAAGCATGCAGCCCAACGGCGACATTACCTTAAACACTATGGCCTTCGTGGCCAAGAATGGGAAGTGGACACTGATCAAATAGCCTCTGACTGCGGCGGGAAACCCCGCCGCAGCCAGAGTCATGCCAAGGATATTCTGATGCATCCACCGATCGAAGTAGGGGCGCACGCTACACCGTGCGCCCCTACTTGGTATCAATCTCCTATTGAAAGTGCGCTAGTGTTAGACCACAGTGTTTACAATTCACGTCATTGCGAGCGAAGCGAAGCAATCCCTACCCCACGCCGAGATTGCTTCGGCTGCGGCCTCGCAATGACACCAGCAAAACCGCTGTGGCCGAATACTGGAATCAGGCCTGGACTGCAACAGGCAACGGTGCACAGCCGTATGCCTGGAAGAGGCATGAGACCCAGGTTACTTCTTAACCAGGCGTCTCATGAGGTCCTCAGCTACCAGACGCGCCGTCTCAGCAGCGGATTCGAGTCCTATCATTCCCGGCACCTTGACTCCATCGCCCACGTTATAGAGGTTCTCGATGGGCGTCTTCTGTGGTAGGTCCTCACCCGGCCAGGAATGGTATACCGGCCAGTCCCCATGGAAGGTCACGGCCATTAGCACCTTGGCGTGGCTATCAAAGTCGGGGAAGAGGTCGCGCAAGTCTTGGATATTCAGGCGAATCTCATCCTCTAGGTTGGTTGTACTAAGAGAATCGCCAAAGGCATTAAAGGACAGCATCAAGTGCTTTCCCCTCGGCGCCAGTTCTGGGCATAGAGTCGTAGGATTGACTATCCAACAAACGCGGCGCGTACCTATTGGCATCAGGCAGCCGGGATGCTCCATTAACGGCCGATCACTTGCAATATAGACTCCGGCAGACGGAGTAGGTCGCAGCGTTTCGTCCATCAGTTTGAGGTAAGAGCGGTCAAAGCTCTCTCGCCCCGCTAGCCGCACCGTCCCCCGAGGCCCGGCGTTGCTGATCACAGCCCTTGCATCAATCTCTATCTGGTCGCCGTCCTTCTCTACCAGCACACCACGAACGAGGCCTTCCTCGACCAAGATACGTTTTACCCTGGCCTTGGTGAAGATTTCTCCACCCTTCTCTTCGATTCTCTTGGCTAACCCATCCATCAGGACAGATGGCCCATGAGACGGGAAAGCATGGACGATCTTGCCTCCCAAGACCTTGATGAACCTAATGAAGGCCCAGGCTGTGGCCTCGTGGGAATTGATGGCAAAGATGGCAGCGCAGAACGCCTGAAAAAAGCCGTGAATGTCCGGGTCGCTGGTATACTGGGCTACCCAGTCTCTCAACGACAGGCCCTTGGACGGCTCCTCCCATTGCAGGGCGCGTTTCATGGCCAGCATGACCTTATCGCCCTCTCCGGGCTTGCCGATGAACGAAAGCATGCGCCGCAGGCCACCGCCCCCAGGAGGCAACTCGAACTCCCTCTCTCCAACGCGGTACATGATATCGGGGCTTGGCTTTCGGACGTCGAAAGGAGCCCCTACGAGGTGAAACGCCTCCTCCAAAGCGCCTCCGCACTCGAGCGCCTCCGCCCCTGTGCTCAGAGTAAATCCCTTGTATTCCATGCTGGCGAACCGTCCCCCCAGGAGGGGCATCTTCTCCAACACCAGCACACTGTACCCGACAGTGACCAGGCGGGCAGCGGCCCCCAGGCCTCCTACGCCCGAGCCGATTATTACGATGTCGTATGAAGTTCGCATCTAAGATACCCTCTCTGCCGGACCATGTCATCGAACTTAATCCTGAGCGCTACATCCTCCTTGGGATGCCGGTCGGTGCATTCGTGGGCGATATTGAAGCCATTTTTGCTAGACCTGCCACCGCTCCTCGAAGCTGAACTTCTCTTTGGCTTCAGCGTATGTAGTGTAGTCCAGAGCCATGTCGTCGCTGGGACCTCCCAAGTGGCAATCCATGCAGCTATGCTTTGCCCAGGCGGCGTTTCACCGGAGAGGTCCCGGCGTTTCGGGAGGGCAGAATCACCGTGGAACGGCCGGGTATCGTGTCCTCCCCCCGCTGGTTAATGCCGTAGGTTTCGATATCTGCGGCGTATTCGCCGTCCTCGTCTACATACTTCCTGGTAACCATTCCCTTGAACCAGACTACGTCTGAGAGGTAGACGAACTTGCGATATTCAGCGTAATTCTTCTTTAGCCATCCCTCGTCGCCCATCCAGTTGGTGAGCAGGTGAATAAGCCAGCACTGCCTCTGTGCTCCTACGTCGTATGGATAAGGCAGTCCAACGGCATTGGCCGCGGCCTGGTTGTAATGGACGCTATAAACCGGTTCCATAGCATAGGTGTAGGGGTCTCTAAAACCCCAGGCGGGATGCCGGCGGTAAAGCTTCAAAGACAGGCCGTGAGCCAGGATCTGGACGGGGGACGCCCCAACGCAATAGGCGATCATGTCGGTGAGTCCGAAGGGGCCTTTGACGACGGGCTGAAGCTCCTCTCCAACCTGAACGTCTTCCCAGTATCGGGTCTTCCTCCCGCGAATCTCCTCGCTGAGAACGTCCTCTTCAACCTTGGCCAGTTGTTCCTCCGTCCAGGGATGCGGAAGCTGAATGGAGTGGTACTTGCCGGTAGACCTGGCGGCCGCCCTCTCTGTTCGGACGATCCCGAGATCGGTCCTGGCCAGCAGCTCCCCGTGCTGGTTGTAGAAGCTAGCCTGCTGGTATTCCATGACCATCTTGCCGGCGAACTTGCTGGGCTTCTCTTCGAAGCCCGTGAATACGCATTCCGGAGTGATCTTATCTCCCAACCGGGCAGGCTTATAGAAGGTCCAGTCGTTGCCGGAGTGAAACCCGTGCACACCAGGCAGCCCTTGCAAGACCCAGGTGGGGAAGACGCTGTAAAAGAAATTGGGGGGAGTTATTATTCCTCCCCAGGGCGACCGTCTTGCATAACCCTCGTCGCGCCACAATGGATTCGCATCACCGATCCCGTCAGCGAAATGGCGCAGCGAATCCATTGTCACCCATTCGTTGAAGACATTGCCGATGCGCAGCTTTACGCCAATTCGCTCTCGCCACTTGGCCAGAACCTCGTCGGTTATCTTGCCTTCTGAGACCTGGGCTACTTTCTCCACCTAGTTCTCTTCCTCCTAGTCACGCTAATAGGGTTTTGGCCACTGGGCCCGCACAACCTCCTGCGATGCGTCTCCGTCCTAGCCTTCCAGTTGATTCCCCGTTTCCCCTGCAGGCTTGGACCTAGCTGGCCCCAGCCAGGATGGTCTCCTGGTGGTACCTACCGAAGACTTCCCGCATGGCGCCCATCACCTCGCCCAGAGTGGCCCTGTTCGTGACCGCCTTCATGATGTAGGGCATGAGATAGGCACTTGGATCGCGGGCCGCCTCCTGCAATTCCACCAAGGCAGCGTTTACTCGCCCGGCATCCCGCCTCCGCTTGAAATCCTCGAGGCGGCTGACGGCCACCTCCCGGGCTCGGGGACTGTAACAGAAGGTCTCGATGGGCACTTTCTCTTCGGAAACATACTTGTTCACTCCTACGATGACCCGCTCGCCGGCTTCCACCTGCGCCTGGTGCCGCTGGGCAGCCTCAGCGATCTCTCGCTGGAGGTAGCCCTTTTGGAGGGCCGGGATGTAGCCACCCAGTTCCTCAATCCGCTCCAGGCACTTCCAGGCCTCTTCCTCGACCCTGTCAGTCAGGTACTCCACGAAGTAAGAACCGCCCAGGGGATCGGCCACGTCGGTGACGCCTGTCTCATGCTCTATGATGCGCTGGGTCTTGACCGCCACCCTCACCGCTTCCTCGGTGGGTATATCATGGGCCTCGTCGTATGCGCAGGTATGCATGGCTTGGACGCCTCCCAGGACCCCCGCCAGGGCCTGAATGGCCACACGGGCGACGTTGTTGAGGGGCTCCTGAGCGGGCAGCGTGGAGCCCGATGTCTGGGAAAGCATCTGGCACGTCCAGCTCTTGGGGTTCCGGGCACCGAATTTATCCCGCATGATCGTTGCCCACATGCGGCGAGCAGCCCTCAGCTTGGCTATTTCCTCGAAGAAGTTGTTATTCAGGGAATAGAAGAACACCAGAGCCGGGGCAAAGGCGTCCACGTCCAGACCCCGGTCAATCCCTTCCCGTACCACGGCCACGGCCGCCGCCAGACTGAAGGCGAGCTCCTGCACCGCGGTGGCCCCCCGCTCCCGGCAGGAGTACACCTGGAAGGTCACCGGGTGCATACGAGGCATCTCTTCGCTGCAGAACTTCACCACGTCCAGCATCAAGCGCAGGGTGTCCCTAAGGGGAAAGGCTATCATGTTGTCGGCGATGGGGGCGATGATGGAGCAGTTATTAATGGAGCCTCTTAGCTTATGCCGGGGGATGCCCCGCGCCTCGGCTACCGCTACATACAACGCGAGAATCACGGCTGCGCTGGGGCAGATGATGAAGCTGGCGTGCATGTCCTCCAAGGGCAGGGGCTGGAAAAGGCGGTCCATGTCTTCGATGGTGTTGACCAGGGTTCCGCAGCGCCCTACCTCGAATTGGGCCAGGGGGGCATCGCAATCGTAGCCGTATTGGGTGCCGAGATCGAAACAGATGTGCACCGCTGGACGGCCGAAGAGATGGGCCTGGCCCTGAGATATGAGAAAGCGTTGGCGCTCCGCCGTCTCCTCCGGCAGGCCATAGCCGCTGACTTCCAGGGTAGCCCAGGGAGAAGCTCGGTACATCTGGTGGTACAGCCCACGGGTGTAAGGGTAGTAGCCTGGGTCGCCTATCCGCTCTGCATAAGCAATGTCCTGGATATCTGCAGGACCATAGAAGGGTTTGAGCAGTATGCCTGAGGAGGTATACCTCAAATCGTTGTCAGTGTCAGCCATGCTGCACCTCCTTGCTACGCCAGCTTGTATGCGCGCTGCTGTTGTTGAACAGCCCCTTTAACGGCCGAAGATCCCACTTACGAAACTCCCCGCGGTTTTTGTCTCCTACGGCGCACACGGAGATACCGAGCGATCGGTGCCGATTCTTACCTCACTTGTTTCTTTGCTTATAACACAACTGACGTGTCAAATCAAATGATAATGTTACCGAACGCCGACGTTTGACTTGCCCGGGGGAGTGTGGTACAATCCTGCCGTGTTGGTGGCATCATGGTGATGGCCACCTGAGTAGTTACGAGACCGAACGATTCGCGTTTCCCAGGTCCAGATTTCGGGGCGCGGAGAGAGGAGTTTCATTATGCTGGAGGGTTGCACACCCTGGCCTGGCGAATTCGTCAAGCGGTACGTGGAGGCGGGCTACTGGGAGGGCCGTACCCTCGGTGAGATGCTGGACGAGGCAGCCGAGAAGTTCGGTCCACGGGAGGCGGTGGTGGGGGATGATGGCACTCGCTACACCTATGACGACCTGAAGCGGCTTAGTGACCGGCTGGCGCTCCACCTGTTGGAGCTAGGACTCAGGCCCAAGGACCGGGTCCTGGTGCAGTTGCTGAATGTTGCTGAATTCGTGCCCCTCTATTTCGCCATGGCTAAGGCCGGGACCATCCCCGTTATGGCCCTCCCGCAGCACCGCCTGCATGAGATGGGATTCTTCGCGGAGCTAACGGAGGCCAGGGCTTATGTTCTTCCTGTCCGTGCCAGGGGCTTCGAATACGGACAGCTGGCCCGAGAGGTGCAGCAGAAGGCGCCCAGCGTCCAACATGTGATTTACTACGGGGACGATGCGCCCCCTGGCTCCCTCTCTCTCAAGAATCTACTGGCAGACCCCATCGAGGAGCGGGTCTCGCTGAGCAAGCTGGCCGAGGTCCGCCCCGACCCCATGGAGGTAGCCCTGTTCCAACTTTCCGGTGGGACAACCGGTGTGCCAAAGCTCATTCCAAGGACCCACAACGACTACATCTACAATTCCAGAGCGATCCTTGATGTCCTCCCGTACAGTGAGGACTCCGCCTACCTGTGCATGATCCCTATCGCGCACAACTACCCCGTTACCGCCGGACTTCAGACCATGTTAATGAAAGGCGGCAAGGTCGTCCTGAGCCAGAGCCCGGACCTGGACCACGTGATGAAGTTGATAGAGAAAGAGAGGGTCACGGTCTTCCCGGCGGTGCCGTCCCTGCTCATCCGCTTCCTCAACGATCCGGGCTTCCGCCAACACGACCTGAGCTCCATCAAGCTGATAATAAGCGGGGCCCAGAAGCTTCAGCCGGAGTTGAAGCCCAAGCTGGAAGAGGCCTTCAAGGCTCGTCTGATAGAGGCTTTTGGCATGGCGGAAGGCTTCAACTGCTTCAATCGCTTGACCAATCCCCTGGAGATGCGCCTGGAGACAGTGGGGCTCCCCTTGTCCCCCGGTGACGAAGTTCGCCTGGTGGACGAACAAGGGCGGGATGTTCCTGCCGGAGAGATTGGGGAGCTCATAACGCGGGGGCCTTACACGCTTCGGGGCTACTACAAGGCCCCCGAGCACAACAAGACGGCGTTCAACGACGAGGGGTTCTACTTGACCGGGGACCTGATGCGGCGCGGTCCAGGGGGCGGCCTGATCGTGGAGGGAAGGCGCAAGGACATGATCAACCGGGGAGGGGAGCATATCAGCGCCGAGGAGATAGAGAACCTGGTCCTGACCCACCCCGCCGTCCACAACGTGGCCGTTATCGGCATGCCGGACCCGGATTTGGGCGAGAGGATCTGCGCCTACGTCATCCTCAGGCCGGGTCAGAGCCTGACCTTCCAGGAGCTATCCTCGTTCCTTCTGAGCAAGCAGATAGCCAAGTTCAAGCTTCCGGAAAGGCTCGAGCTGGCCAGCGAATTCCCGCTGACCAATATCGGCAAGGTATCCAAGAAGGACCTGCGTGAAGACATTGCCCGGAGGCTCAAGGGCTGACCTTTGATGAAGACCCTCTCAATCTTCTTTGTCTGGACGGGCGCCATATCTTTCTTCGATGATCTGGCCGCGGACTTCTCGTCCAGACTCGATAAGCTCCTCCAGGGACAGCCCGCGTTTCTTTAGGGCCTCGCCGATGCGGTCCAACGCTTTCATCGCCACGACCTCTTGGGTCGTGATGAGCATGCCATCCTCGGTCTCGGTTATGGCCACGAGGCCCCCCCTTTTCAGGCCAAGCCTTCGCCGTAACTCTGCCGGCAGGGTGACCTGGCCCTTTTCTTGTACACGAACGAGTCTGCGCTCTGTCACACCCAAATCTCCCCACATGAGTTCGCGCGGTGCCCTCTGGTACTGGGTGCAGCGTTACCTCGTAGGCACTGTATCTGGTTCCTCTGTCAGACTCGACCTCGTCGAAGTCGAACGCACTATCAAACTCGGAGGTGCCACATGGCCGACAGAACCGGCGTTCAGCGAGCCAATCCGATCCTACCTGGAACCGGAGACGGTAGCGTCCCGCCGACACCGATGTCATGGCCCCCGATTCCCCGCTTCGAATGAAGATTGCCCGACGTGGGGCCTCCGTAGCGTCGTCGATGAGCACGGCGACGGCTACAGACGTTCGCTCCAACCACCTTAGATGCTATTAAATCCGGCCAGGATCATTCCAAGGAATTAAGCACGATTGGCAGATACAACTTCCACAGATATGCATGCAAGTCAATGACCTTTTCCACCGCTTTCGAATTTACATCTATCACCGATATGTTGTCTGAACGGGTATTTATAACATAGATCTTGCTAACATTATCGTTTGCGAATGCATAATTCGGGAAG
>JAUYDP010000279.1 GCA_030691805.1 Dehalococcoidia bacterium
GAAGCGTTTTAACAGGAGGGTGCAGTTGGAGGGTATAATTACCGAAGTACGGAGCCGAGAGTACTACGAGAAACCCAGCGTCAAACGGAAGAAAAAGGAGGCGGCTAAGCGCCGCAAGAGCCTGCTCTCTTCGGCGGGTTCATAGAGTTCCACCGGGTCGGGTTCCGCTGGCCATGCCCTGGGACTGGGCAATGGCCATAGCCAGGAGACTCTTGGACATCGCGCTAGATGACTCTTAAAGATAGACTGGACGAAGACCAGAAGGCGGCACTACGGAGCGGCGAGCAGTTACGGCTCTCTGTCCTCCGGCTTCTACGCTCGGCTATTCACTACGCCGAACTAGACCGAGGCGGTCTCCTCGATGATGATGGGGTGATGGCAGTGCTGAGCAAGCAGGCCAAGCAGCGCCGGGAGAGCATCGAGGAGTTCCGAAAAGGCAACCGGCCTGATCTGGCAGACAAAGAAGCGGCAGAGTTAGCTATCCTTCAAGAATATCTGCCCTCCCAGGCTTCTCGAGAAGAAGTCGAGGCCATTGCGCGCCAGGTTATATCGGAGGTCGGCGCCAGGGGGAGGCAAGATTTGGGCAAGGTTATGCCCCTGGTTATTGCCAAATTGAGGGGCAAAGCCGATGGACGGGTTATAAGCCAGGTGGTACAGGAGTTTCTATCCCAATTGTGATACTACCCGCCAGTACAGGCGCTCTATTCCCCTTCAACTAAGTATGAGATCTAAACCTCTAGTAGGTATTCCGTGGCTGCTTCCCCTGGGCGCTCTGCTGCTGGGGGTGGCCATGACGCTTGTTCTTGCCGTCCAACTCCTTCCAAGTAGATATGATCTCAAGGAAGGGGACGTCTCCCGTGACTCTATAAAATCCCCTTCCCAGTTCTCCTTTGCCAGCCAGATCCTTACCAAGCAAGAGCGGGATCGGGCTGAGTTGCAGGTGCCCGACGTTTTTCGTGAAGACCCAAGCATAGCCACCGAGCAGGTGAGCCGGGCGAAAGAGGCCACCAACCGCATTGGCTCCATTATCTTCTCCCCTGGCCTGAACACTGAGGAAAAGAGGGGGAGGCTTGTGGGCCTACAAGGGCTCAATATCAGCTCGGATGTTGCAGTTACCCTGGTTGGCATGTCGTCTGGCGCGTGGCCGGCCGTGGAGTCTGAAATATTGCGCCTGGTAGGCGCCTCTATGCAGACGCGCATATCGGCCCTGGAGGTAGCCCAGGTGAAGGGAGGTCTGGAGGCCAGGGTCAACCCAAGCCTTCCTGTCGGTTATGCGTCTGCGGTTGCCTTCCTCTCGGGCAGCTTTGTCCGGTCAAACCTAATATTAGACCAGGATGCTACCGGACAGGCGAAGAAGGCGGTGCGGGAGGCCATCATTCCTGTCCGGGTGGCCGTGGAAAAGGGCGAGACCATCGTCCGGGACGGAGAGATAGTGACGGCGGCTCACAGGGAGAAACTGGCGGCGGCTGGCCTTTTGAACCCAGCGGTACGCTGGGAAAACCTGGCCGGGACCGGCCTTCCCACTGTAATACTGGTCCTCATCATAGCCCTTTACCTGTTCCTACATGAAGGGGGGATCCGAGCACAGCCCCGGCGGCTGGGCATCCTTGGTCTAATAATTATCATAACGGTTTTAGCGGCCAAGCTTACCATTCCAGAACGAGACGTGTACTCATTCCTCTTCCCGCTGGCGGCGGCGCCCATGCTCATAGCTTCGCTTATAAGTGCCCCGACAGCTATCCTGTCCACAGTACTGCTCAGCGTCGCAGTGGGATTCGTAGGGGCGGCAGATCCCCAGCAACTTATGACCGTTCACCTGATGGCAGGTCTGGTGGGGGCGCTGCTTATTCGGAAGGCGGAACGAATAACCACCTTTTTCATTGCTGGAGCCGGCGTAGCGGGCGCCAGCTTCTTGGGGATTTTGGCCTTCCGGCTGTTAGGACAAGACTACGAGGTCTCACGCCTCGGCCTTTACGCCTTCGTATCAGTTGTCAATGGGGGTCTTACTTCTATTCTTACTCTGGGTATTATTGCCTTGTTGGGCCTTGTATTCGGATTGGCCACCCCGATTCATTTGATGGAGTTGGCCCAGCCTAACCAGAAGCTATTGCGCCTGCTGGCCATGGAGGCGCCTGGGACATACCACCACAGCCTTCTGGTGGCAAATCTGGCCGAGCGGGCTGCCGAGTCGGTGGGGGGGGATGTGCTTCTCCTCAGGGTTGGGGCCTATTACCATGATATCGGAAAAGTCGTCCGGCCAGGCTTCTTCGTGGAAAACCAGATGCATGGAGAGAATATCCACGATGACCTTGAGCCATCCACCAGCGCCCGGATTGTGGCTGCGCATGTCGAGGAGGGCATCAAGCTGGCTGAGCGTAACCGGCTCCCTCGCCAGATCCGAGACCTAATCGCACAACACCATGGCAACAAGCTCATGCTGTATTTCTACCACCGAGCATGTTTGGAAGGCGAGACCGACCCCGAAGGCTACCGCTACCCCGGCCCGCGGCCAAACACCAAGGAGGCGGCCATCCTGATGCTGGCCGATACTATCGAGGCTGCTGCCCGCTCGCTGAAGGAGCATTCCGCAGATGCGATGGAGTCGCTTGTGGAAAAGGCCATCTCTGAAAACGTAGTGGACGGCCAACTGGACGAGTGCGATCTTACCCTTCGAGAGTTGGATTTGATAAAGGACTCATTCAAGTCGGTTATAAGAGGGGTATATC
>JAUYDP010000285.1 GCA_030691805.1 Dehalococcoidia bacterium
TCCTTGGAGTAACCGTAGCCACCATGGACCTGAAGGGCGTCCGAGGTGATCTTAAGGGCGGCCTCGTTGGTGAAGAGTTTGGCCATGGAGATCTCCACGAAGTTGGGAAGCCCCAGGTCAACCCTCTGGGCGGCGCTGTGGATGAGCAGGCCCGCCGCCCGCAGGTTCGTGGCCATCTCGGCCAGCATCCACTGTATTCCCTGGAAGGACCCTATGGTCGCACCGAAGGCCTTGCGCTCTTTAGAGTAAGCGATAGCCTTCTCCAGGGCGATGGAGGATATGCCGAAGCAGATGGAGCAGTTGCCCAGCCTCTCCTTGTTCAGGGCCAGGAGCATCTGCTTGAAGCCGTTCTCCGGCCGGCCCAGGAGGCTCTCCTTGGGTATCCGGCAGTTGTCGAAGTACTCCGTCGCTGTGGCGCTGGCCTTCAAGCCCATCTTCTCCTCTTTCTTGCCGAAGGTGAACCCGGGCGTCCCTTTTTCTACTATAAAGCAGGAGATGCCTTTACTGCCCATGTCCGGCTTGGTCTTGGCGCCCACCACGTAGACCTCCGCCTCGATGCCGTTGGTTGTCCAGCATTTAACGCCGTTGAGCACCCAGTGGTCGCCTTCCAAACGGGCGGTGGTCCGCATCCCGCCCGGGTCAGAGCCTGCTTCAGGCTCGGAAACGGCGAAGGCGGCGATCTTCTCCCCCCGAGCCAGAACAGGCAGGTATTTTCGCTTCTGCTCCTCCGTGCCGAACATGGTGATGGAGTCGCTCCCTCCTCCGGTATGCAGGAGAAGGGTGGCGCCGGTCGAGGCGCATCCCCGGGCAACCTCCGAGAGAACGATAGTGGCGGTCACCATCCCTTCGCCCATGCCGCCATATTCCTCGGGGATCTTCATGCCCGCCAAGCCCAACTCGGACAGCTTCCGGAAGTTGTCCCAGGGGAATTCACCGGTCTCGTCCAGATGGGCGGCGGTTGGGGCTATCTCCTTCTCAACGAAGTCCCGCAACATCTTGCGCAAGGCCCGCTGTTCTTCAGTTAGCAGATGGTCATCCATTTATACCCGTTAACCTCTCTACACGAATTTAGTATTTGCGGAGTCGTTCCCGCTCGGCTTTTTTATTAGCTGTTCCTGAGGTGAACATTCGTCTGATTAACCATGACTCTTAGTCTACCGACCTCAAACCAACGCAATCATATGAGGGCGGACACCAGGTCCGCCCCTACGCCTACTCTCCTTATAAGAAACCCGGCTCTCGGTTGAACCCGCATAAGGGCGGACACCAGGTCCGCCCCTACGGCGTGTATATCTGTCACTTGCCAGCTACAGGTGGCGCGACAAGCTTTGTTAACCAATTCGAATGAATCGAGGGGGAGTTGTGTAGGGGCGGACCTGGTGTCCGCCCAAGCGCGCCCTCTTAGCCACGCTTCACGTAGCAACCGGCCTCTGCTCCATCGTGCATCTCCGTAGGGGCGGACCTGGTGTCCGCCCAAGCGCGCTTATCCCAATAGCCAAACAGTGTAGATTCGTTGGAATATCTGATTCCGCCAGGAGACGGCAATGTAAGATTGTGGGCCAAGCAGTAAGTTATCCAATCTTCCAAAGCTTCTTGCAATTCGCCTCTACATTTTTCAAGAGACCGGGCACTGGCCCAAACACCATGAAATACTGAAAATGAGTGTAACCTTCCTCCCTAGAGGCGTCAAGCCAACCAACCAGATAGTTACAGCCAACTATGGATAGGCAGCAAGCTTGCTAGGCCGTTTTGGCGGGTAACCCCACCCCAGACCGACCCCGACCCTATCTTCGCCACGCATCTTTCGCTACGGGTGTCCGCCGCTCCCCTAAGGTATTCGGTGAGATGAAGTCTGCTGCCCGCCACTCCCCTAAGGTATTTAGTGAGAAAAAATCTCCTTTCTTATCAGCCCCTTGTGGGCTTTGGTCTCTTAGCCCATGGCTTTAGCCTAGGGCGGGCTGCCCAGATCGCACGCAAAAAATACAGGATCCTCCCGCTATATCCAACACAATAAACCCCCACAATAACCGAAACTGTTGAATATTTGGGTAGGAAGAGCTTTCTAGCCCCTCAGACGGGCCTGGAAAGGCCCTCCTATCCAAATAAAACGGGCGTTATTCAACACTCTCAGATTAGGGCAGGGCTTGACAACCACGCTATGGATGGTAACATATAAGCATCCCTTTATGAATAGACTGAATTGCGAGAGCTAAAACTGACGTTGAAGGCACTGGCAGATGTCTCCAGACTTCAGATCGTGGAGCATCTATCCGACGGAGGGGAGGTCAAGGTCACCGACCTGGCCCTGGTTCTGCATATCAGCCAACCCCTCCTTTCCTGGCACCTCCGTATCCTGAAACGGGCTCGGCTGATAAACACGCGGCGGGAGGGCCGGATGGTATACTGTTCCCTTAACCTGAGCCAGTTAACTTGGTGCCAGGAGCAGCTAGCAAGGCTCATTAAGCCTGGTAGAACAGCTATAGCGGCGAGGTGATTACTATTACAGGAGCGATATTTGGGCAAGATTAATGTAGCCATAATCGGCGTCGGGAACTGCGCTTCTTCTCTGGTGCAGGGCGTACATTACTACCAGAATGCACCAGAGGACCAATTCGTCCCTGGCCTTATGCATGTGAACATGGGTGGCTACCACGTGCGGGATATCAATTTCGTAGCCGCCTTCGATATAGACATCAATAAGGTAGGCAAGGACCTGGGAATAGCTATTACGCTGCCTCCCAATAACACGGTGCAGTTCTGCCAGGTGCCTCCTCTGGGCGTGACAGTAGAGCGGGGCATGACCCACGATGGCGTTGGTAAGTACCTATCGCAGGTGGTCCAGAAGGCGCCCGGCTCCACTGTGGATATTATCCGCATCCTGAGAGAGAGGAACGTCCACGTAGTGGTGAACTACCTGCCTGTGGGCAGCGAGGAGGCCACTAAGTGGTATGTAGAGCAGGTGCTAGCCGCCGGTTGCGGCTTCGTTAATTGCATACCGGTCTTCATAGCCCGGGAGGACTACTGGCGAGGTCGCTTCCAGGAGAAGGGGCTGCCCATCGTCGGCGATGATATCAAGTCCCAGGTCGGGGCAACCATCACTCACCGGGTGCTGACGCGGCTCCTCCGAGACCGGGGAGTGCTCCTGGAGCGCACTTATCAACTCAACTTCGGAGGTAACACGGATTTCCTCAACATGCTGGAGCGAGAGCGCCTGATGTCCAAGAAGATCTCCAAGACCCAGTCCGTCGCCTCCCAGTTGGACTATGACCTGGGTGAGGAGAATATCCACATCGGCCCCAGCGATTACGTGCCCTGGCTCAAAGATCGGAAGTGGTGCTATATCCGCATGGAAGGGCGGACCTTCGGCGATGTGCCCATCAATATGGAGTTGAAGCTGGAGGTCTGGGACAGCCCGAACTCCGCTGGGGTGGTCATAGACGCTGTCCGCTGCTGCAAGCTAGCCATGGACCGGGGCCAGGGCGGCACGCTCCTGGGCCCGTCAGCCTACTTTATGAAGTCGCCGCCCATTCAATACCGGGATGAAGAGGCCAGGGAACTGGTGGGTAGTTTCATTGAAGGAGGCCCGGGATAAGCTATCTGGCCTACCTGATCTGCGGATTCATCTGGCAGCGGCTGCCTGGCAAGATGGGTTATGCCCTGGCCTCGCTGATCGGTGATCTGACCTTCCTCTTCTGGAGGAAGGGACGGCGCTATACCATAGCTAATATGAGACAGGTGCTGGGGCCGTCAGGCCCGCAGGCCGAGGTCCGGCGCCTGGCCCGGGAGACCATGCGTAATTACTGCAAGACCCTGGCGGACTTCCTTCGCTTGCCTGCGTTGGCGCCCGCCGAGGCAGCCAAACGGGTCCTGTTCGACCGGTGGGACCTTTTCGAGCGGGCGCTGGCGCCGGGGAAGGGGGCCATCTTCGCTTCGGTTCACATGGGAAGCTGGGACATGGGAGGCGTGGCTCTGGGGGTCAAGGGATACCCTTTCAGCGTCCTTGCGGACGCCTTCCAGAAGGCATCGCTGAACCAGAAGGTTGTCAATACCAGGAAAGAGAAGGGGTTCACCATTATCCCAGCCGGCCGGGTCCCCAAGGCCGCCGTGGCGGCCCTGAGGAAGAACCACATCCTGGGCATCCTGGTGGACCGGCCCGTAGCCAATGGCGTCACCGTCCAGTTCTTCGGCACCCCCGTATCGGTACCGGCTGGCGCGGCCGCCCTGGCCCTCCGGACTGGGGCCTCCATTTTGCCGGGGTGCCTCTTGCGCAACAGCGACGGAACTATCTCCGGCGTGGTGGACGAGCCAATCTTCCCCGAGCCGTCGGGCAATCAGGAGGAGGACGTAAGAAGCCTGGCCCAGAGGATCATGACGGCCATGGAGTCCAAGATCCGGCTGGACCCTGGGCAGTGGTATATGTTCAGACCTATATGGGAACAGAAGGGGATTTCTGGTAAGGAACGCCGGTGCTAGCCTATCTGATGTTCAGGCTGGCCTGCCTGGTAACACCCTGGATTCCGGGCAAGTTGGGGTATGCCCTGTTCTCCTTTTTTGGAGACGTGGGCTACCTGGCCGCCCGGCCGGCCCGAAGTGCGGTAAAGGCTAACCTGGCCCGCGTGCTGGGGGAGGGGGCCAGCCAGGACCGCATCCGGGCTGTCGCCAGGCAGACCTTCCGGAATGCAGCCAAGAACTACTTTGACCTCTTCCGTTTGCCCCGTCTGCCGGCAGCCCAGGTGGAGCGAATCCTGACCATACATAACTGGGAGAGGCTGGAGCAGGCCCTGGCCGAGGGGCAGGGCCTCATTCTGGCCACTGCCCACTTCGGCAACTTCGACCTGGTGGGGCAGATTCTGGCGGGAAGGGGCTTTCGGGTTACGGCCCTGGCCGAGCCTTTGAACCCCCCGAAGTTGTTCCGCCTGGTCAACGCTCTCCGGAACAGCCAGGGCCTCTCCTTCGAGCCGATGGGGCCGGCGGCCCTGCGCTCCGTGCTGCGTGCCCTGCGGCGCGGGGAGATCGTGGGGCTGGCCTGCGATCGCGACCTTCAGGGCAACGGGGTAAAGCTTCCTTTTTTCGGGGAGGAGACCCGGCTACCCGCCGGGGCCATCTACCTGGGCCTCAAGACTGGAGCGCCCATCGTCCCGGCCTTTGTGATAAGGCGCAGGGACAACACGTTCTCAGCCTTTGTGGAGGAGCCGCTAAAGCTGGAGGGCCTGGGGAACGAAGAGGAGACAGTCCTTCTAGGCACCCGAAAGATGGCCTCCCTTCTGGAGAAGTATATCAGCGGCTTTCCAGACCAGTGGGTGGTCTTCGATCAAATCTGGCAGGACAAAAGCCGGCGTGAGTTGGGGGTGTATTGTGAGAGGTAAGGGGAGCGCAGACCGGCATCCGAATGGCCTCGGACAGGCCGACCTGCACATCCATAGCGGCCTGGGGGATGGCCTGGCGCCCCTCCCCCAGCTTCTGGAATACGTGGAACACCAGACTGACCTGGACATCATCGCGATCACCGACCATGATGACTTGACTGGTGGGCTGAGGGCCAGGGACCTGGCCGTCCAGAAGGGCTACAGCTTCCAGGTTATCGCGGGGACTGAAGTTACCACCCTGGAAGGGCACCTGCTGGCCCTTTTCCTGGAGCGCCCCATCCCCAGCCTTCGCTCATTGAGGCGGACGGTGGAGGCCGTGCACGCCCAGGGGGGAATATGTGTGGTTCCTCATCCCATGAGCTGGCTTACCCGCAGCGTGGGGCAACGCTCCCTGGAGCGGATAATAGCATCGCCCCGGGAAGACGTTTTCATAGATGCCCTGGAGATAGTTAACCCCATGGCCGGAAGGGTCTCCTACAAGAAGGTGCAGCGCCTGAACCAGGCCATCTACGGACTCGCGGAGACCGGCGGCAGCGACGCCCATTTCCTGCGACAGATAGGGTCCGGCTGCACTAGCTTCCCCGGCCGTACGACGGAGGAGCTGCGCCTAGCGGTGGCCGCCCGCTCCACGGCTGGCGTGCTGGCCTTCGCCACTTCGCTGAAGGACCTGGGCGCCATTGAGATATTGGCACAGCAGTGGAAAAGCCTGGTAGTGCTGCCCGGTAAGCATGTGCGGAGCTTCGTCCGCAAGCTGGCCAGGAGGGCCAGTTGAAGATCGCCCTGGTCTCGCCCTATGACTTCCCCTACCCTGGAGGGGTTACAGCCCATATCTCCCATCTGGAGGAGCACTTCACCAGGTGGGGCC
>JAUYDP010000326.1 GCA_030691805.1 Dehalococcoidia bacterium
TTCTTTGTCTGCCAGATCAGGCCGGTTGCCTTTTCGGAACTCCTCGATGCTCTCCCGGCGCTGCTTGGCCTGCTTGCTCAGCACTGCAATCACCCCATCATCATCGAGGGGACCGCCTCCTTCGGCGTAGTGAATAGCCGAGCGTAGCAGCCGCAGGACAGAGAGCCGTAACTGCTCGCCGCCCCGTAGTGCCGCTTTCTGGTCTTCGTCCAGTCTATCTTTAAGAGTCATCTAGCGCGATGTCCAAGAGTCTCCTGGCTATGGCCATTGCCCAGTCCCAAGGCATGGTCAGTAGAACCCGGCCCGGTGGAACTCTATGAACCCGCCGAAGAGAGCAGGCTCTTGCGGCGCTTAGCCGCCTCCTTTTTCTTCCGTTTGAGGCTGGGTTTCTCGTAGTACTCTCGGCTCCGTACTTCGGTAATTATACCCTCCAACTGCACCCTCCTGTTAAAACGCTTCAGGAGGCTTTCGAAGTTTTCATTCTCGTGAAGGACCACCTCAGCCACGCGATTTTCACCCCCTTTTCGCTGCCAAGGAATGTACCAACCGCTTTTTCGCTCTGGTGAGATTATATTAAGGCACAAACACGGTGTCAACCGGAGCCTATTAGCGGTCGGCGAACAGCACTCAGTTGTCAGCGATCAGTTTTCAGCAATCAGGTTTTAGCTTTCAGTTTTCAGCGAACAGTTTTCAGCAATCAGCCATCAGCAAATAGTAGTGCGTCAGGGAATCAAATATTGTTGTAGGGGCGGGTTTGAAACCCGCCCCTACGGTTCCAACCAGACCACTTTACCCTTTACCCTTTCGTTAGGCCTGGCTACGCCGGTGTCCGAAGGTAACCCGGGTGAAAGGCACCTTGAACTGCTCGAAGACCTCTATGCTAATCAGGAAACCGATGAAGATGACCAAAACCCCCAAAAGCTCGCCGAGGAAGAATAGCTCCGGAAGTCCAATGCGGCTCAGGGCGCCGGTGACGCTAGGAATAAAAGCACCTCCGGCAATAACCACATTGGAGACTACCCGGTGAGGAAGGATGCGCTTTCTCCAGAAGACCAGCGCGCTGTAGACGGCGCCAAGCACCAGCGCTCCGGCTCCAAACAGGTTAAAAATCATAGGCAAAGGAAAGCGCACATAACCCGGCAGGGCCTTGCCAGTGACAATCTCTCCGGCTTTTGGCAATTGGGAGATATCCACCCCTGCGGACAATACCTGGTAAACGGCATAAACCGAGCCAATTATAAGAAGCGCCATTATGACATGGGCAAACCGGCGCGGGGTCAAAAGGTAGGTGGTGCCCATGCCTAGATAGGCCGCCACGAAGTAAGCGCCAATGAGGTACCAATAACGGTATAGGGTCTCGTTCCAGCCCTGGGAGTTGCCATAGAACTCGGTGAAAGCGCTGGCAGCGAACCAGAGAAAGCCGACCGTCCAGAGCAACTGGTACGGTTTTCGCCTGACAAGGAACTGATCGAAGACCAGAAGGGCGAAGACAAAGCTGATAATAGTAGAGATCAGAGGAAGGACGGTATTCAAGGGGAGACCTCCTGGTGCAACTTAGCCATTTTTACCCGCGCAAGAACGCTGCGCTCAAGATATCGTCTTCGGTTCCTCAACCGGAAACAACCGGTTATATCTCCAACGCCAGGCGAGCAGCCTGGTAGGTAGCTTCTGTTCCCTTATGGGCCTCGTAGGGCTCGTCAACGAAGTGGACCTCCGGAGCAACTCCAACCCAGGTCCCGGCCGTGCTCTCCGCAGGCCCGTAGCCTTGGGCCAGGACCAGGCTGTCCACACCTTCCAGGTCCTCGACTTTGCCGCCGCACGTAATCTGTACAGACCGCTTGCCAGCACTTGTAACGGTGGCCCCGGTCAGTACCTGCACATCCACATCTTTCATCCACTGAAGGAGGTAAAAGCGGTTGGACGGGTGGGTATCAGTGGCAATGGCCTCGCTCTCCTCCACTAACGTGACTTTTTTACTCTGGCTTGCCAGATAATAGGCAGCCTCTGCGCCCATGACCCCACCGCCAAGAATGACTACGCGCCGGCCGAGGTCCTCCGACGCAGACATGGCTCGATGGAAAGGAAAGACCCGTTCTTCGGGAAACCCTTTCAGGTCCGGTCGCACTGCTTCGCCTGGCAAAGCTACCACAACTTCGTCCGGCCCGCTTGCCTTCACATCCTCCGGTGTAGGCTCGGCCCCGAGCCTCATTTCCACCCCAGCGAGCGCCGCCTGCCGGAAGTGAAAGTCCATGGTCTCGGTCCATTCCCCAAGATGGGGCACCCGCCCTCGCAGTCCCAGCAGGCCACCTGGCTCGTCGCCACCGTCGAAAAGGGTTACCCGATGGCCCTGTTCCGCAGCGATACGGGCTGCCAGCAGGCCGGAAAGCCCCCCACCCACGACAGCTACGCGCTTGGTATGAGGCGTTAAGGAAACCCTGAGATCGTCCTCCCGGCCGGTTAAAGGATTAACCAGGCATACTATGTCGGGCCGGATAGCCCGTTGATTACAAGCGTTGCAGTCGGGGCAGAGTATGATATCCTCCGGCCGGCCCTCCTGGGCTTTGAGCGCCCATTCAGGGTCGGCGATGTATGCCCTACCCAGGGCTATCAGGTCAGCCACACCAGAGCGCAGCAACTCCTCGGCCACTGATGGGCGCGTGATGCGGCCCACGGTAATCACCGGAACGGAAACAGATGGCTTTACCTTCTCCGCCAGATGAGAGAAGACCGCAAACGGCGTGCCGTGGGGATGCCCCGTGGGGGGCACACAACCGTAGACCCCCGCAGATACGTGAACAGCCGCCAGCCCTGCATCCACCAGGACACTGGCTATCTCAGCGGCCGCGCCGGCGGTGATGCCCCCATCCACGAATTCGTCAGCGCTGATGCGGCAGAGCACTGGATAGTCCTTACCCGCTATCTGATGGATGCGCCGGATAATCTCCCCCGGAAAGCGGGTCCGGCCCAGTACATCCCGGCCGTATTCGTCTGTCCGTTTATTGGAATAAGGGGACAAAAACTGATTTATCAGATACCCATGTCCGCCGTGGAGCTCCACGGCATCGAAGCCGGCCTCCCGTGCCCGACGTGCCCCAAGTGCGAAAGCCTCAACCAGAGCGCCAATCTCTTCTCTGTAAAGCTCCCGCGGGGTCTCTCTCATGCGGGGGCAAGGAATCGGCGATGGCGCCACCGGCTGCGCGCCTGCCAGCTTCGCGATGGTCTGACGTCCGGCGTGGAAGAGCTGCAATACGGCCTTGGCCCCGCCCTGGTGGATAACCCCGGCCAGGTCCGCCAGACCGGGCGCCTGTTCATCGTCCCAGCACCCCAGTCCGAAGGGGAAGCCCCTACCGCCCGGGTCTACCGACGTCCCCTCTATCTCCACCATGCCGGCGCCGCCCCTTGCCCTGGCGCCATAATAGGCGAGGTGGCGAGCCGTAACCCTACCCGTGCCATCGCTGAAGTTGGTGAGCATAGGGGCCATAACCACCCGGTTCTTGAGGGCCATGGTCCCGATTTTAATAGGGCTGAATAGAAGAGGATAGGCCACGCTCATCCCTCCACCACGTCGCCGCTGATAGGGTCAACCCTAACCCCCTGGCTCGTTACCCAGTCTATCCCTCGATGGATGTCCCCTTCAGCGCCGTCCAGCTCCAAGACTACCCAGCCTCGATCCCTGGTCACGTTAGCGCGGCGGATATTGGTCACGATGTTGAACTGCTTTCCCAGGTTGTAGATGACCGGTTCAGTCACCCGTTCTGGGGGGAAGGTGAACTTCACTCGTAGCTTGGTCATCTCTATCCCCTTGTTCGTACCGGCTCTCGGCATGATTCCGGCCTCCTGCACGTCCTTATGGCGAATGATAACCAAACGAGTACGGGCTGTCAACCGCGATCTTAGCTCCGGCGCTCGACAACTCGACAAGTTGTACGCCCATTTTGCTCCGTGTTAAAATAAACATATGAAAAGCTCAAAATCTCAAGAATTCGACGCCATTCAGGGCCTGCTCCTGGGCATTGACATCGAGAAGCGGGGATACAACTTCTATACAGAGGCAGCCAGGCTAACCGACGACCCGCGAGGCCGGGCCATGTTCCAGCGCCTGGCCCAGGACGAGGTCCGGCACCTGGCCTGGCTTACCGGCCACAAGGAGTCGCTGGAGAAGACGGGCAACTGGAAGGACATCGAGCTTACCGGCGAGGCCCTCTCCCTGGGCGGGCGGGTCTTTCCTAAGACCGCCGGCCCTCGTTCTGGGGCAAAGCCCAAGACCCGTGAACTGGAAGCGCTGCGGCGGGGGATGCAAGCCGAGAAGGACTCCATGACCTTCTACCGGGAGCTTGAATCAAAGATCACCGATCCCAGCGGAAGGACTACCTTCCATGCCCTGGCCGACGAGGAAGAGAAGCATTACCTGTTGCTACAGGCGGAACACGACTACCTTAGCCAATCAGGCTTCTACTTCAATATGCCGGAGTTCTCCCTGGAAGGCCTGGATTGAACTAGCGGGAGGACCGGGAAAAGCGCAGCGGCGCCACCCAGGATCATCTTCCAAAAAAGTCTCGCCGCTTCAAGCCAGTCGGGCCACTACCGGGCGGGGACAAGCTGGTATAGTTGCGCTGAGGACAGGCAAGGGCCCCCCGGCCCCCCACCAGCCGGGGACAAGCCCCGGCACTACGGTATCCGACCCACCAAAAACCCTTATCCTACCACCATCAAACGACGACGGAAACACTATTGAGCCACCACCGAACAACGATGGAAACACGATCGAACCTCTATTGAACCCCCATCGAACCACTATCGAATAACTATTGAACCACCACTGAAGCACTACCAAGCACGGGGATGGGGAAGCTGGGGGAGGCTAGAACCACATTGTAGCGTCGGCGTCCAGGGCCAGGTCGTTGAGGGTGGCCGCCCCCACGACCTGGGCCTCCGGCACGAAGTCGCCCCGGTCCAGGTTTAGGAGCATGCAACTCTGTTCACAGACCATCATCTTCACGCCGGCTCCCAGGGCCTGGTCCATGACCTGCCTCAGGGTGGGAAACTGGCCAATCTGGATCTTCTCAGCCTCACCCTTCTTTGCCACCGTAATTCCTTCGCCCAGGAAGTAGACAATAGGCTCGATATCCATAGCCACGGCGGTAGCCGCTAGCACGAAGGGCGAATAAAGCCTTTGCGGGGTCCTCAGTCCGCTGGTCTGCACGTATAGTATCTTCTTTTTGGCCGCCACTTTTTTTACTCCTCTTGAATTATTGATCTACTGCGCCTTTCGGATGTGGAAAACCAGGCGCCCGTCCTCCCAGGCCATATGTATGACCTCGTGTCCGGTCCGCTTGGCCCAGCGTTGTATGTCCTCCTCCGCGGCCCGGTCATCCGCCAGAAGCTCCAGGACCTGGCCCACCGCCATCTCGTCTATAACCTGCTTGGTATGAATCACCGGCATGGGGCAATACTCCCCACGGCTGTCCAGGATCCGGTCTGGCAATACCTGCCCCATTGACTACTGCTTCTCCCCGGCGATCTTCTTGAGGGCCGCGATCTCCTTTTCCAGGATGGAGACGTGGACCTCCTCCTCATATCTCAACTGTTCGAAGATCTCCTTGATACGTGAGTCGGTGGCCAGGTCTGAGGCCAGCTTGTATTTTGCCCTGGCGCCATGCTCGTCCACCAGCATTACCTCCAAAAAATGGTCCCAGTCCATAGATTAAGTCCTCCTTATTTTTTTCTTCCACCCTGAACGACCTTTCTAGCAGTTGGCGCTTTCCGCCTCCCTAGAGGTTGGCATCTTGGCCGGGGTAGCCTCCAGAGGTAGCGCTGGCTCTGTGTCTTCAGAAAGGAGGGCTTCCACCAGCCGCACTCCAGCCTTAAAGGCGTCATCCATGGCAGAGGGATGCTGGAGGATATCCCCCCTGGCATCTACCGATCCATAGAGCAGCTCGCCAAAGTACCCAACCTCGATGGTGGAGAAGAACGACTTGACGACGGTTATCGAAGGCTTGAACGTATACCCGCGATTGGTGCCTCCCGTAGCTATGAAGAGGCCCAGCCTTTTTTGTCCAGGCCGGCCGATGTGACGTCCTAAAAGATACTTACGCGACCAGAACGCCTGGCAACGGTCTATAATAGTCTTGGCCTGGGCACTCAGGCTCATAAAGAAGATTGGAGAGGCCAGCACAATGCCATCGGTCTTCTCCAGCTTGGGATAAAGGCTCTGCATCTCGTCCTTCATCTTACAGACACCCGTGGTATCGCAACTGCCGCACTCCTGGCAAGGCCTGGCCTTAAGGCGATTCAAGACCACTTTCTCTACTTGGGCACCAGCGCTGGCCGCTCCGGACAAGGCGCGGTCCAGTAGAAGTTCGGTGTTACCGCCCCGGCGGGGACTACCCGCCAGGCCCAGGACCATGGTCAAAAACGCCGCCTAAACACTTTGATTTGAATTATAACATAGCACAGTATATAAATATAGTCAATATAAATATCTATATTATATCCTGCTATGGACTCGGAAATTCTGATCGAAGCCGGTATTGGCGCATGGACCGTCGTGAAGGTCGGGAATACTTACCAGCTTCAGATTGAAGCCGGCACCGACGCATGGACCGTTGTAGAGGCCGGCGTTGCTTACCAGCTTTAGACCCGGCTAGCCCGGCCTAGCAGCTCGCGCCTGATTGACATCTGTTCCAGGAAGACCACTCCTTCGGCCGTTGCTAGAAATGCCGTCCACGCCCGGTAACCCCCATGTAGGGGCGATTCATGAATCGCCCCTAGGCGTCAGGACGACAAAATGTACGGCCTCCAAGCGATGATTCCGGAGACGAATCGCCCCTACGAGTCTTTCTTTACTGCCGTAGCCGTCTCTTGCAAGACGCCCAAACGGTTTTGCACCGGCTCCTGGCAGATGGAGGCCAGGTATCGCCGAAATCCTTCTCCAATATCCGGTCGCCGGATGGCAATCTCCACCGACGCCTTCAGGAAGCCCAGGGGCGTCCCCGCATCGTAACGGATGCCTTCAAACTCGTAGGCGTAGACCGCCTGGCGGCGGAGAAGCCTCTGGATGCCATCGGTTAGCTGGATCTCGCCCCCCTTGCCAGGAGGGGTCTCCTCCAGCACCTCGAATATCTGGGGGGTGAGAATATAGCGTCCGACGATACCCAGGTTAGAGGGCGCTCGCTGAGGTGATGGCTTCTCGATTACGTTCAGCACCTGGTATACTCGCTCCTCGATGGCCCTCGGCTCCACGATACCGTACTTCTCTACTTCAGTGGATTCTACCCGCTCTATTGCCAGAACACTACAACGGAACCGGTCGTAGACGTCTATCATTTGCTTCAGGCACGGCGTGGTGGACTCGATTATGTCATCAGGAAGAATAACTGCAAACGGCTCATCTCCTATTAGGTCCTTAGGGGTAAGCACCGCGTGTCCCAGGCCAAGCTGTTCTTTTTGGCGAATGTAGCAGATATCGGCTAAGTCCGATATTCGCCTGATTATTTCCAGCAGAGCCTTATCCCCCTTTTTCTCCAAGGCTGCCTCAAGCTCGAAGGACCGGTCGAAGTGGTCCTCTATAGCCCGCTTGCCTCCGGCTGTGACGATGATGATCTGCTCTATCCCCGAGGCCACAGCCTCCTCCACTACGTACTGGATAATGGGCTTATCCAACAGTGGCAGCATCTCCTTGGGCTGGGCCTTAGTGGCCGGCAGGAAACGGGTGCCCCAACCTGCTGCGGTAATTATAGCTTTTCGGATCTTCATCCTAATCCTCCAATTTACTTCTTTAAGCCCGGCCCTACTTGGACATACCGGTGGCCACAACAGGCGCTTCATCCTCGGACGCGAGAACGATTTTTGCTCCCTGGGCACGACTTAGGAAATAGTGGGCCATTGCGTTCAACACACCTCCCACGGGAATGCCGAAAATGGCTCCCCAGATTCCGGCAACCTTGAGCCCCAGCAAAATGGCCAGGAAGACTAGCAGTGGGTGAATCCCCACGTTTTCGCTCATCACCCTGGGGGTCACTACGTTTAACACAATTTGCTGTAGAACCAGGAGGGCCACCAATATGAATATAGTCGTCCCCACCGAACTCGTAAAGAGAGCAATGAAGAACGGGGGAATGATCGCCAGGAACCCTCCCAGGAAAGGAATGACCATCATGATCCCCGCAAATACACTGACAACTTCTACAAAGCCCAATCCAGCAATCCACATTACCAGGGCCGTCCCAATGCCATAGACTGCCGCCTGTATGAGGACCCCCCTTATATAGCCTCCGAAGGTGCGGTCAATGGAGTCCACAAAGAAACGGGCCTCTTCCCGGAAACGATCGGGTAGGAGGCGGATCAGGTCCTGGGAGATCCTCTCTCCGTCCAGCATTATATAGAAGGAGAGGACCAGGACGACAAAAAGGCCGGTGACCGCGGAGGCCAGGAACTGGGCTATCCCCAAGGCGTTCTGGGCTACCAGCGTGCCCAAAGCATTAGCCCCTTGCATTACGTTCTGGTTCTGAAGGATGGAGGAGAGGTCAATCATTATACCCCTCACCAGGAACCAGTACTGGACCGACTGAATTGCCTGCGGCAAACCGCTTATGTAAACGGGTAAGCTCTCACCCAGTTGGTACATCTGAGAGGCAATTGCTGGAACGGCCAGAAGGCCGACCAGAACGAGGACGAGTATAAGGCCAACATATATCTCTATTATAGCCGGTAGCTTTTGCTGACGGTTATAGCGGGTTAGCAAGCGGGCCAGAGGGGTCAAGATAAAGGCCAGAAGCCATGCCAGGAAAAACATGAGGATTATATCGGCTAGCTGCTGTGCCACCTGCCAAACGAGGTTCAAGAGGTAATAGCCTGCAATGATGACGAGCAGGACCAGCAGAGCTTGTAGCCAGGGGTTCTTCTCCATAATCAGGAACGCCTTCTTTCTGGCCTAATTCTACAGTATGGTTTTTTATTCTACAAGGACTATTCAATTCACCCTGTCTATTCAATTCACCCTTGACAAGCGTCGTAGCCTATGCTAACATCGAATAGGTCTTATTGCAAATGCTTTGCAAGTGCGTCCTGGCGGACCAACCAGAGAGGACTTGCGCCAAGGGTCGAGCAC
>JAUYDP010000359.1 GCA_030691805.1 Dehalococcoidia bacterium
GCCAGCCAGGAAACTGGCCGGCAGCGCCATCAGTCCTACCCCCATGTGATACGTCCCCAGGGCCGTGCCCCGCAGGCTCTCCGGGACCAGGTCTACCACAAATGCCTTGCCAACACCCTCGGTCATGGCGATATAGAAACCGTAGACGGCGAAGAGACCCCAGACCAGGTTCTGGTCTCCGGCCAGGGCGAAGCCGGCATAGACCAGGGCGAAGACCAGAAGGCCGATGCCCATAACCCACTTCCGTCCGATTCGATCGGAGATTACCCCAGCCGGAGTCGAGGCCAGGGCGTAGACCACGTTGTAAAAGGCGTAAGCCAGGACAACCAGGAAGGTGGAGAAGCCCAGGTCCTTAGCCCGCAGGATCAGGAAGACATCGCTGGAGTTGCCTAAGGAGAACACCAGAACGGCCAGCAGGAAAAGCTTGAACCGCCGGTCAAAGAGGGCCAGCTTAAAGCTTAGCATCGGACCGCCCGCGGGGGCTTTCCGGGGACGCTCCCGCACCCTGAACAACAGCAGGATCCCCGCTAGCGCGGGGATGAAAGACACAAAGAACACCAGCCGCAGGTTTTCCCCGAGTAGACCCAGGAGCGCCAGGGCCAGAAGAGGCCCAATAACCGCGCCGGAGGTGTCCAGGGCTCGGTGGAAGCCAAAGGCCCGTCCCCGGTGCTTTTCGTCAGAAGAGTCAGCGATGAGGGCGTCCCGGGCTGCCGTGCGCACCCCTTTGCCCACCCGGTCGGCGAAGCGCAGGCCCAGGACCATGGGCCATACCGTTGCGGCCCCCAGGAGGGGCTTGGCCACCGCCGATATAGCGTACCCCAGGGTGATCAGGGGCCGTCTCCTCCCGAAGCGGTCGGATAGCCAGCCGGAGTACCCCTTGGTCAGGCTGGCGGTCGCCTCGGCGATACCCTCGATGAGTCCCACCGCCGCCACGGGCGCGAACAGGACCGTGGTTAAAAAGATAGGAATCAGGGGATAAAGCATCTCGGAACTGATATCATTGAAGAAACTTACCAGTCCCAGGAGAAAGACGTTTTTCTTGATCCCAGGGAGGACTTCCCTATCCGCCTGGTCCGGTTCGGTAGCTTTCTGCATCCGGTCCTCTTTTTTGTGATTGATTCTAACACATCTTGGACAGCTCCATGCTGACGCGGCAGCCCGTATGCCTCTGAAACAAACCGTACCGAAGGGAAAGTATTGAATACTCGGATAGGAGGGGCTAGAAAGCCCCTCCGGCGGGCCTGGAAAGGCCCTCCTATCCAAATAAAACGGGCGTTATTCAACATTCTCCGAAGGCAGATTGGGCATCTTTTCAAGGTTAATGTATACTACTGCTGGCACTACTGGCCTCGATATGTAGGGACGATTTATTAGTCGTCCCTACCCGGTGGGACTGGTCATGTGCAGCGCGAGGCGCCCCCAGCACGAGTGACGCCTGGCAATTCATGAATCGCCCCTACCCAGCAGGATTGGTCCATTCTCAACACAAGATTGGAGAAGCTTTGGTGGTATACGCCATTAACCGACTTGAGGTAAACGCATCAGCAGTCGCGCAGGTACTGGCCAACGTCCGGGCAGATAGACGGACCTTCGTCCTGGAGCCGGAGGCCAAGGAAGCGCTGCGGGCCTACGGAGTCCCCACCGTCCAGGGCCGCTTCTGTCCGACCCTGGATGATGCTGTAATCGCGGCGGGCGAGCTGGGTTACCCTCTGGCAATAAAGATAGTCTCGCCTCTGGCCCTCCACAAGTCCGAGTTGGGCGGCGTAAAGCTGGGCATCGCCTCCGAAAAAGCTCTTCAGGAGGCTTATATCGCCATTATGGCGGCCGCCGGCCGGGCCATTCCGGCGGACTCCATACGCGGCGTGCTGGTGGAGCGCATGGCCCAGGGCCACGAGATTATCATAGGCGCCACCCACGATCCCCAGTTCGGTCCCTTGATGATGTTCGGACTGGGGGGAATATTTGTGGAGGTCTTGAAGGATGTGTCCTACCGCCTGGCGCCCCTGAGCGCCTGGGACGCCCAGGATATGATACGGGATATCAAGGCCTATCCGCTGCTGGCGGGGGCCCGGGGCGGCCGGCCGGTGGACGAAGAGGCCCTGGCGAATGTGCTGGTAAGCGTATCCCATCTGGTGGATGATTTCCGGGAGATAAAAGAACTGGACCTGAACCCGGTTTTCGTGGATGGCGGCCTGATAGCCGTGGCTGACGCGCGCATCATCATAGAAGGGGTCACGTAGGGGCACCCCTGGTGGGTGCCCAGGGGGAGGAGGGGAGGACGGACAGCCCCGTAGGTAACCCCGATCACTTGGGCGGCCTCAGAGCGGCCACCTAGAAGTCGGGCCGGAAAGTGCCATTTTACCGAATTCCGGGGCAATGCCACGTTCGGAATTTGGCGCCAACGCCGAATATTGAGGGTTTTCGGCCGGGCCTCTAGGCTCGCACCTACATTGTTGGGCGCCAGGCCATATCGCCAACTCTGGTCCGGCAGCTCCCCCTAGAATCGCCTGTCCAGCCCTCCACGCGTCAAAACTCCCCACATTGGTAATAGGCAAGGCCTGCCCCGGTGTAACCCACCTCCGAATACTATAGTAGGAGGTGGTCAAGATGAAACGCAATCTACTTCTTTGGGTCTCCGTTCTCGGACTCATGCTATCGGCTCTGGCCTGCGCGCCGGCGGCCGCTCCGACAAAGTCAGCGCCTGAAGGCCAGTTGAAGGCCGCGACGCCTGCTCCAGTGGGCTCCGCTCCCCAACCAGCCCAGCGGCAGGACGCTGAGCCAGCGGCAGTCCAACCCTTTTCACCCTCAGGCCTTCTCTCTGACCAAAGGGCCCCTGCCGCTGCCAAGCCCGCCGCAGCCTCCGGCGGCACAGCCGGGGAATTGTCGGGGCTAGACCGGATGATCGTCTATGCCGCCCAGACCTCTATCGAGGTCAAGGACGTGACAGACAGCATAGAGGCCATAGCGGATATTGCCATGCGCCAGGGAGGGTTCGTGGTGAACAGCAACTTCAGGTACGAAGGGGAGCGGAAGGTCGCCACCATAACCATAAAGGTGCCGGCCCGGGTCTATCAATCCACCCTGGCAGAGCTACGGCGTCTGGCAATCAAGGTGGAGGACGAGAGTAGCAAGTCTCAGGACGTGACGGAGGAGTTCTCGGACCTGGAGGCCCAGCTACATAACTTGGAAGCGACCGAGGCCCGGTATCTGGACCTGCTAAAGCGGGCCGGCACGATTGACGAGATCCTCAAGGTCCAGGCGAGAATAGATGATACCCGGAGGCAAATTGATCGAATAAAAGGACGCATGACCTACCTGGATAAGACCTCCGAGATGGCATCTATAACCATTAGCCTCTTCAGCCGCGATAAAGGCAAAGTGTCTCCGAAGCAGGAGCCGGTAGGCTGGTGGAAGACCCCCGGCGAGGCCTGGGAGCAGTCCCTGCTATTCCTGGGCAATATCCTCTCGGCTATCGTAATAGGCGTGGCTTTCTTCTGGTGGGCCATAATACTCGTGGCGGTGGCGGGTCTCTTTGCCTGGCGGAGCATTGGCCGTGCCGTGGGTGGGGCCAGGCGATAGGGGGTCGAGAGGAGACGCCCCACCGGGGCGTCTCTACATATTTTGGC
>JAUYDP010000028.1 GCA_030691805.1 Dehalococcoidia bacterium
GGCGGGCAGGCTGGTGCGGATGACATAGATGCCGTCCAGGGATGCCTCCGCCGCGATCCTCTCGGTCCTGCGTTGGTAGCTGAACCCCTCATCGGTGATCTCCACCTGGAAGTGCTTGGCCACCTTATGGCGGTTGATCACAGCGCCCACCCGCAGCCCGATCCGGGCCTTGCCCTTTAGTCCCCCCCGCTTCCGTTGGGTCGCTACCACGATCTTCCCCAGGTCCTTCTCCGTCGCCAAAAGCAACTCCTCCCGCTTCCGTGCCCGCTCCTGGGCCAAGAAGGGGTTGCGACAGGCGATCAGCCTCTCCCCCGGATACTCAGGGGAGGTGATCTCCGCCAAATCCCGCTCATCAAAGAGGGAGAGCTGTATGGCCCCCTGCCGGGCCAGGAGCCTAATGGCCGGCCCCCGCAGGGCGGTGATCCAGTCCAGCCCCTCCACCGGCGCCAACTCCTCCCGGATGCGGGCATCAGTGATCATCCCCCGGTCCCCCACCAGGACTACCCGCCTGAGCCCAAAGCGCTGGCGCACCTTCCTAATCTGGGACCCCAGGGTCTTGGGGTCTGCCGTATTTCCTTCAAAGACCTCCACGGCCACCGGACACCCCTCCCCGTTGCACAGGAGTCCGAAGACGATCTGGGGGAATCCCTTCTTCCCATCCCGGCTGTGACCAAAGCGGGCCAGGGAACACTCGCTGCCCGTATAGTAGGTGGAGGTGACATCATACAGGACCAGGCAGCCCTCCCCCAGGTGCCTCTTGGCCAGCTTGCCCTCGATTCGCCCCTGGCGGGCCACCAGCCAGTCCATGGCCCCGTAGAGATCATCCTCGTCCATGGACCCCAGGCCCAGAACCTCCCCCAGGGTGCTGGATTTGGTCTCCTCCTCCAGACTCCGACAGGTGGCCAGCTTGGAGCAGGGATTCAGGATGCGACTAACCACCATGGCCACCGCCAGATCCCGCTCCCGCGAAGGACGGGTAGCCAGCAGCGGCTCCAAGCCAATCTTGCGGAGGGTGCCCAGCACCGCGGCCACATGCCCATGGGCACGGTTGCGGACAATCTCGAAAAACTCTGACAGGGGGACGTAGATCTGGCCTTGAAGGGATCCCCTGATTATCTCGATGACATGGGGAGGGAGGTGGGAGATGTTGCCCACCGTCTGGTGCTTGACCTTGCCATCCTCGCGGAAGGTGCGACGCAGGAGATGGGTCTCATAGACCCTATCCCGATAGGAGCTCTTGATAGTGGCTACATGGACTGTGCCAGTTCTCCGTGCCATTACCTGAATTATACCCGATAATAAACGAATTGTCAAGGGGTTTATGGACGGAGTTATCCACAGAGTTATCCACATTCACTGGCTACATTTAGTACCTAAATCCATAGCTATTCAAACGTAAATCAAGGGGGGAACTTTGGTCTAGGTATGACCCCACCAGGGCCAACTCCCACTACTGTGTCTACTACACTGTACCCGGGACATCAACGCCCTGGAACAAGTGTTTCCTATCACCCAGCGGCTGCTACGAACAGGCGACGATAGGCTATCCCCTGCCGGACTCGTGCCAATGAGACAGACAAACGGTTGCACCCTCAACGGTCACGGTAACCTTCTTCAATCGCTGAGGCATCCCGACTATAATGGAGAGGATCAAACGGCCTGGGGTGCTTTGTGTTCTTGGACTACGAACATCTGCAGGTCAAAGTACATGCTAGCGTAGAAAGCCACCTGCTCGAGTGGGCTTCGTCTGCTCAACTCGTCCCGAATATCCCGCCTCGCGTAGAAAGCCTCCTGGTCAAGTAAACCCCGTCTGCTCCACCGGTTTGGCATATCCGTCCTGTGGCGCTCCGCGATCTCACGCCTTCCGTGAGCGATGTCGTACAACGTGTCCGCGAGTTCGAGGAGACGCCTATCGGTCAAAGCAGTATCACGTTCCTTCTTGTACCTTGAGTAGATCCGTTCCGATAATGTGGCGAAATCCGTAGATTCAAGCGCCTCCCGAGGCTCAGGGTGTACGAATACACGACCAGGTATTCGAAACGAGACGTAGTGTTCGCCCGGGCCCTGAAACCGTCCTACGCTTGACGGAAGTATCCAAAGAGACCTCTCACAGACCTGATGCCGCAAATAGGCATCGTTCAGTTCGCTCAGCCGATGAAAACCCGGCGCACAATAGTAGACTTCTTCGTGCTTGGTCTCCAGCTTGAGCAGCATCTCATGCTGATGGGAATGTCGAGCGTGTCGTAGATGCATCCGATAGAAGGGGCAGACAAGATCGCCATTCTGGGCCTCGTGCGCAGTATTGCGTACCATGCAGTCGGCTAGCTTGAACTGCACAAAGAGCGGTATCCCGTCGAGATCAAGCCTCAAGTCGTATCCTCCGCCGTCTTGGCCTTCCCGGTACAAGGAGGGGAACACCGGAGCAGCGGTGACCGAGGGGCCAGCTTTGTGCGCAAGCTCGTCCGTGATGGAATAGCCATAGCTGAATTCTGAGATGTCAGGCTTCATGACGCATATCGGTAAGGATACACCAACAGACGGTCATATGGCCAAATCGAAATGCGCAGCATTGATATCTCAGGGCTCGCGTTCCTTCGTTCAGGCTCGCGGCATAGCCGGCTGATCCTTATTACTGAGACGTGCAACGCGGGGCATCCCGCGCGTTTCAGCCGGCCTCTTCTAGGCACCAGGCATTGCCATCGGCAGATTCACATGATATGCTTGTGTTGTCAATATCAGGGAATGAATGATTATGGCAACACAAGGTTATAACCGCGCGAATACCCGAGCCTACGGTGAACCAGCAGGCATACGCTTGCTGACGAGACTGGAAAGCTCCGGAACCGACCCATTCACTGCTTCCCAAGCAGCCGATAAGGGCGCAACCATGGGGCTAACGCCGCATCATACCCTGGTACTGCTCAACCAATTAAGCAAGGACGGCTGGATCACTCGTATCAAGAAGGGTTTGTATGCGATCAACGATCCGCTCACACGGGCCCCAAAGGCGCACCCGTTTGCCATCGGCACCGCCATCGTCAATCCCTCTGCAATCAGCCACTGGTCGGCCCTCCAACACTGGGGACTAACCGAGCAAATCAGCTCCGCCATCACGCTTTCGTCTCCCGCTCGGACCTTCCCACCAAGAAGTGAGACCCAGGGCACAGACTTGCGCCCAGCGTGGATGGTAGGTGGGGTCCGTTACCAGTTCACTACAATCCCCCAAGCGCATTTCTTTGGCATTAGCAAGGTCTGGATAAGTGACCGCAACCAAGTGCCAATGTTTGACGCAGAACGGGCCTTGCTCGATGCATTCCAGCACTTTCACATCTTCGGGTCTCTGTCCGTCGCCATGGAGATACTGGAAACACATATGGCTGACCTAGATATCAAGCGGTTAGTTCGGTATGCGCTCCAATTGAAGGTTGTGACGGTGATAAAACGCATCGGCTGGGCTCTGGAAGCCTTGGATGCCCCGGCGGACCTGCTAGCACCGCTTCAAGAACATCCGGCGAAGGGTGACTCACCACTCGACCCAGGGCGTCCATCGCTCGGCCGCCACAATCGCACGTGGCATGTGATCGAGAACCTGCAGATTGCCCGCTGAAGGCACTCCTCTACGCACGCTTCGAGTTCGGATCGCCGAGGCTGCTCGCAATGCCGGCAAGCCCCAGTTCGTGCTTGAGAAGGATTACGCGATAAGCTACCTGCTGGCGGTCATCGCCCAGGTTCCACTACTGCGCGATGACCTTGTCTTCAAGGGAGGCACGTGCCTGCGCAAAGCTTATTTCCCGGGCTACCGCTTCTCCGAGGATCTCGACTATACGTCTCGAAAGGTGTGGGATGCCGACTCGCTCCTGGATGCAATCCGTGAAGCGGCGGACCAGATGAAGGCCCGGCTATTGGACTACGGGCCCTTCGAGGTCGATGTTGCGCCAGAGTTCCATCGCGACCTCATCCTCGAGGCCAATTGGTCTTTCGGGTTCGCGTCCAGTTCCCGTGGATGGGGAGCCCCACTTGTAGCCTGAAGGTCGAAGTAGCAATGCAGGAGCCGCTACTGGCCGAACCTACAGAGCGACATCTTATTCACGAATTTCCTGGCGAGCCGTTGGACGCGACCATGGTCACCTACCGTCTCGAAGAAATAGCCGCCGAGAAGTTGCGGGCCTTCCTCCAGTCACGGCAGCACCTTCGAGATCGTGGCTGGCTGCGGAACCGTCCCCGCGATTTGTACGATCTATGGTATCTCCACCAGCAACGCGACCAGCCTGTTGACTGGTATGAGCTCGGGCGTATCTTGCCGGGCAAGGCGGCCGCCTACGGCCTGACGTTTGGTAACTCGGAGGACTTCCTCGACGGCCAGGTTCTGGACGGAATAAAGCGCGATTGGCAAGCTCAGTTGGCGAACTTTGTAACCCACCTGCCTTCTTTCGATCAATGCGTCGCTGCACTCCGCGCTCTGCTTCACGATGCCCTCGGGCAGCCTGGAGAGCCCAAGGTTTTTGACGGCAGGACCAAGTGAGCTTTGGCCGGCATTGGCGCTGGTTTTCACGAACGGGAGGCCCCTGGGGGTTGTGGGCTATGGTTCCATTTGGTGCGCACAGGTTCGCTCACCTCTATCTACTTAACGAATCTGAGAAAGGGAGATAGATGTCCGAGAAGGCCCTAGCGCGGGCGGGTGAATTGAAGAGGCAACTGGTTAAGTTCGGTCAAGGCCAGCGTTTCGCCAAGGAAATGAAACGACAACTACGGCGTAGATTCGGGGGGGGCCGCCGTATTGCCCAATGAGGCAGAGGGTACTCGCTTTATGGACTGGTTTATTCTTGAGCACGTCCTTGGAGACGGAAAGACAATTCTTGACAAGTTTGTTCGGGAAAACGGAGGCCTCTCGCCCCTAGACAAAGATATGCTGCTTCGCTGGAAGGAAGTGGTCGAGGGACTTTTCGAGGTGGAGGAACGCAAGGGAGACAGGCTTGTCCTGCGTGACCTGGTCGATGATTGTCGGTATGTAGCCAAGTCGAACATCGGCCCCTGGACTCTATCCGAGGCTACGCCCGGCTGTTTTATGGCTACCAGGCTGGTGCCCCTGGAGGACTACTGGATGCTGTCTGGGACATCCGAGGTCTATCCGAGTAGCGAAAGGGGCGTCCTCTACGAACTAGCCTACGAGTACAGAATGAAGAACCCTTCCGCCGTGTTCAAGTGCAATGAGGCCAAGTTGAAGCAGGCCTGGGATCTGCAGGCTGAGTATCGGGCGGACTTTATCGCCTTCTTCGGCAATGACCTGGTGGTGCTGGAGAGGGCCTCCCTGGCCCAGAAGTGGTCGGATTATCACCGATATCGGAACTTTGCCAAGAAGGGGGAGAAGGATGGATTGACGCCCGCGGAAAGAGCTCGCCAGCTCGGCGCCACGCCCAGCCTGCCGAAGATAGACTTCCCC
>JAUYDP010000071.1 GCA_030691805.1 Dehalococcoidia bacterium
TCGCGTAGCGGCGGACGGCCCTGTCCGCCATCCCGCCCCGAGAGCAAACTGTTGAGTAACGAATCTCCCGGCGGGAGTCCGATCCCAGGCTGGCGGAGGAAGCCTATCCGCCTTCAAGGATTCGATTATTCTGACCCCAACTACGTTTACTCCGTGAGCCTCTGTGCACGCCAGCCGCTCCAGCCCTTCTCGGACAAATCCCTGGCCGGCATGGTCGTCGAAGCCTTACTTTTCAGGGCCGGGGAGAATCACTCGCGGGTTTACGCGTACTGCCTGATGCCCGACCACCTGCATCTGGCGCTCTCGCCGGTAGTTGGAAAGGGAAGCCTTCCTAGCCTGACCCAGGGGTTCAAGAGCTACACTACCCGAATGGCGTGGAAACTCGGGCACCGGGGCATCCTCTGGCAGCGGAGCTATTATGATCATATCGCCCGCCGGGAAGAGGACGTGACGGCCATTTGTCAGTACATTCTGGCGAATCCGGTGCGGAAGAGCCTGGTGGACGACCCTGCCAAATGGCCGTGGTCTGGAATGCCAGATCCGGCGCCAGGGTAATATCCCGTAACGTCCCCCCACCCATCCCCCTGGCGGACAGGGCCGTCCGCCGCTACGTTTGGATAACTATCCTGGAAGCCACATCCGGCGCCAGAATGGCGTTTCCTGCCGCCCCGCCCTGTGGCCGGACCCCAGGCCACTTCGCCAAAAGATATTCCACCCACCGATTTCCTAAGGCGACCTCCGTCCGCAACCAAATTGGGGTAGGCATGATTCTCGCGAACCGCGCAAATCCTGCGGGGTAATAGTATAAACTCGGGCCGGCCATAAATGAAGGCTCGGCGGCAGATTGTTGCCATCCTCTTCTGTCATATTCATCATCTCTGAACATGTGTCACCATCATTTTGTACGGTGAAACGGTCCAGTCTTTCCATCGACGAATTCGAGGGCTTGTTGTAGACGAAACATGGAATACACTATCTCCCATCAGCGCCTTTGCCAGATGACCAGAGACTCGGCCAACATGAGACCAAGCGCCTTTTCGCCTCCTCTGATCTCGCTTGTATTCACTATTCGGAAATCGATTTCTGCGTTCTCATCAAGGGAGCGCAGGATCGCCAATTGCACCTGGTAAATCGGCTTTCGGAGAGCATCTTTGAATGGGGTCGCACTTATGATCGTCCTTCGCAACGTTGCACGCTCATCGTTCTCACCAGTGACCTACATGCTACTACCATTGTACACCCCCCACAAAACGTTGTATCATTCTGGTGCTCGCCAGTCGAAATCGTGCAGCCCGCAAGGAAATCACAAGAGGAACGTGTCCGTTAAGAGCCTTCGCGAGTTCATCGCCCTCCTGGAGAAGAAGGGAGAGCTAAAGCGCATCAAGGCCCCCGTCAGCCGGGACCTGGAGATCGCCGAGGTCACCGATCGCGTCTCCAAGTCGGCCCAGGGAAACGTGGCCTTGCTCTTCGAGAACGTAGAGGGAAGCCACATCCCCGTGCTCACCAACGCCTTCGGCAGCGCCAAACGCATGGCCTGGGCGCTGGGCGTGGAGGATATAGAGGAGCCGGGCCAGCGGCTCGGTAAGCTGATGTCCCCAGAGCAGATGGGGCCGCAGAAGGGGCTGGCCGGCCGGGTCCGGCAGTTCGGACAAGCCCTGGACCTGGTGCGCTACGGCCCGAAGCTGGTTAGCAAAGCCCCCTGCCAGGAGGTAGTCATTACTGATAATCCCTCCCTCTCCATGCTGCCGGTCATGAAGTGCTGGCCACAGGATGGGGGGCGTTTTATCACCCTACCCCTGGTAATCACCCGCGACCCTGCCACCGGACGGCGCAACGTGGGGACATATCGCCTCCAGGTCTACGACGACCAGACCACGGGCCTCCACTGGCACCTCCACAAAGGGGGCGCCCAGCATCAAAGGGCAGCCAGGCAAGCCGGACACCGTATGGAGGTAGCCATTGCTTTGGGGGCGAGCCCCGCCCTGACCTACGCCGCTACGGCTCCCCTTCCACCGGACCTGGACGAAGTACTGCTGGCAGGGTGGCTGGCCCGCCGGAAGACCGAGATGGCCAAGGGCGTGACCGTGGACCTGGAGGTTCCGGCCCAGGCGGAGATTGTCCTGGAGGGCTATATGGACCCCCAGGAAAGCCGTCTGGAGGGGCCTTTCGGGGACCACACCGGCTTCTATTCCCTACCGGACATGTACCCCGTTTTTCATCTGACTGCCATTACCCACCGGAGAGATCCCATCTACCAGGCCACTCTGGTTGGACGCCCGCCTCAAGAGGACTACTACATCGGCAAGGCAACAGAGCGGCTCTTTCTACCCCTGGTCAAGCTGATACTACCTGAAGTCGTGGACATGAGTATGCCTGCCCAGGGGGTCTTCCACAATCTGGTCTTTGTTTCGATAAAAAAGACCTACCCGGGACAGGGACGTAAGGTGATTGCGGCCCTCTGGGGGTTAATGTTGCTGATGCTTTCCAAGCTTATAGTGGTGGTGGATGACGATGTAAACGTGCAGGACCTGGACGAAGCCCTCTGGTGGATGTGTAACAACTTCGACGCCCGGCGGGACCTGGTGGTGATGGAAGGCCCCCTGGACGACCTTGACCACTCGTCCCCCACCGCCCACTATGGCGCTAAGCTGGCCATTGACGCCACCCGGAAGACGGCGGAGGAAGGTCACGCCCGCCCCTGGCCCGATCCCATCACCATGGACCCAGCGATTAAGGTACTGGTGGACAAAAAATGGCCAACCTTGGGCTTGAGCCTTTGAAGGCCATTTTGTTCACCGCTTTTCCCCATGCCCGTTGGGGCACCACCAGCGATGAAAATGGGATTGCCAGAAGTGGAACAGGCGTCCCGCCTGTTTGCACAGGCCAGAGGCCTGTGCCACTTGGGAGCTGCATTTTCATAGCAGAAAGCAGAGGACAGTCTGGATTAACCACAGAGATCACGGAGATCACAGAGACAATAATAGATTCTCTGCAACCTTCGCGGTCTCGGTAGTAAGCAGCCAAGGTACGAAACGCGAGGATAGTACTTTACGCCAGAAACTGCACGGTGCTCTGAACTGATCATAGATCCTCTGTGGTCTCCACGTTCTCAGCGGTAAGACATAAATGGCAACGGAGCGTGCCTTATTGATCGCCCCTGAGAACGGTAAGAACACGGAAATCACCATTTAACAACTCTATGTACTCCGCGGTCTCCGTGGTGAACTAAGCAGACCTGAAAGGAGCGCGATGAACAGGACAATAGAAATGCTGGTCTGGTCCGCAGTCGCCATAGTCGGCTGGGGCCTCTATGGGATCTTCGCCAAGCAGAGCAGCGGGCGGATAGGGATGCAGGCGATCTTCTGGACCCAGCTGACCATGGTGTTGGGCGCCGTCATCTACCTCTTCTTCATACGCAACCTCTTCCCCTTTAACACCGATGGACAGGGAATCATACTCGGGCTGGCTACCGGCCTGTCCAGCTTGGTGGCGGTGGTCGCTCTGTTTACCCTGCTAAGTCGCCAATTCCCCGTAAGCATCGTTTATCCGCTGACCGCCCTCTACCCGCTGGTCACTGTCATCCTGGGGATAGTCTTCCTGGGCGAGGCCATAACCCCGCTGAGGGGTCTGGGGGCTGTTCTTGCTGTGGCGGCTATTGTGCTACTTTCTACATGAACGGAGGAATGACTGGATCAATGTGCCGGTCTTATTGGGTTCATAGGGAGCGAAAAATCGAGTACATCTCCCTTGATCCAAGTGCCAAAGGGTTCAGCTATTGCGCGTTTCTTCTAAAATCACGTCATTCTGATAAAATCATGTCATTCTGATAAAATCATGTCATTCTGATAAAATCATGTCATTCTGATAAAATCATGTCATTCTGATCGCAGCGAAGAATCTCAGCGCGACAACAACTGGAATGTTCGAGAGAAAATATGAACCAGTACTACGTGTATATAATGTCCAATCGGTCGAGGACTTTGTATACATACATCACCAATATCCTGGTCAAACGCGTTTGGGAACACAAACAAAAGATGGTCGAAGCGTTTACGAAGAAATACACCATTACCATGCTGGTGTATTATGAAACTACCAGCGATGTCCACGCCGCCATCAGCCGGGAGAAGCAGATTAAGGGATGGCTCAGAGGCAAGAAGCTTGCGCTGGTGGAATCTATGAATCCCGGGTGGAAAGACCTAAGCGAAGGGTGGTATGAAACACCCACAGGCCCTCTTTCTCGCCACTACAAGACCAAATTGGATATGACTTGAAGTCATTCTGAGCCGGAGTACAGCGGGCAACGACCTGCATACTTCGCAGATCACGTGGATTACTCATGTCATTCTGAGCCGGAGCGATGTTAGCGACATGCTTGTGCAGGCACATGGAGCGGAGGCGAAGAATCTCGCGCACTTCGAAGCAGCAGGTCTTTGTTGGGAACGGGTGAGATTCTTCGC
>JAUYDP010000087.1 GCA_030691805.1 Dehalococcoidia bacterium
TTGAGAATCAGGCCGAGGAAGATCCAGGTAACTGTGCTCATCAGGGCTATGAGGAAGAACTGGCCCCGGATATATGCGCCCAAAACCCGGTTTATACGCTCCAATAAGACCATGGCCTCGGCGCGATACCTGGTGGGGAACAGACGGAAGAACGAGTCCCGGATGCGTGGCGCGTCGGCCACCAGATAAAAAGTGACCACCACGTAAATAAGTACCTCCACTATAAAGGTGGCCGTCTCTCGCACCACCCGAAGAGCTCCCAGCGGCAGTGCCCCAAAGCTCTGTAGGATAGACGTGGAAATGCTCTGGGGGTCCAGAACAATCCCCAGGAACTCGAACCTCTGTGCCCCCAGGACCTCCTTTTGGACTGAAGCGACGATAAAGGGAACACTAGCCCTGAAGTCGCCCAACTCACCCAAAAGGAATGGAATCAGGGAAAACAATGCCCACCCAATGGCAGCCCCGAAGACCAGGTAAAGCGTCGCGAGGACGGCCATCCTGGGCAAACGTGTTCGGCGGGAAAGCCAGTTCACTATGGGAGTAAGTAGATACGCGGTTACTGCCGCCCAAAGGAACGGTGGGAGGATAGAACGCACCAAAAACAGAAATATCAGTAGCATCAAGGCGATAATCGAAAAGATTATCGCCTTTTGCCTGTAAGCGAGCCGAGGCTCCTCCTGCAATATGTCCACTATCTGCCCTTCAAGGATTTTAATGCAAGAGTAAGGGAAAAGCAAGGCTCGTACTTGAATGCCAGGTGGGCGGGCGGGGGGGCACCCCAAAGGCGAGCGCGAAAACATGACGCCCACCCTTGATTGCCACAGGGTCTACGCGTAGAATGAATTGGAGGTGCTCCCGAGGAGATGCCCGCCAACCTGCCACCCCAATACTTCGAAGCCGAAAAAGCCTACCGCCAGGCCAGGACCATCCCGGATAAGATCGAGTCTCTGGAGCGGATGCTGGCCATCATGCCCAAACACAAGGGCACGGACAGGCTGCACGGAGTGCTGCGCTCTAAGATCGCCAGGCTGACCCAGGAGATGGAGCGGGGTCCCCGAGCGGGCCGTCGCGGTGGGATGTACCACGTGAAGAAAGAAGGCGCTGGACAGGCCGCCCTGGTCGGCATTCCGAACAGCGGCAAGTCCAGCCTGGTGGCAGTTCTAACGGAGGCAGCACCCAGGATTGCCAGTTACCCCTTAACCACTCAAGCGCCGCTGTCCGGGATGATGCCCTTCGAAAATATCTTGATTCAGCTCGTGGATATGCCAGCTATCACCGACAGGGATGCCCTGCCCTGGCTGCACAGCGTTCTCCGGAACGCCGACCTGTTAATCCTGGTGCTCGACCTTTCGCAAGACCCACTAGAGCAAATGCGCCTTATAAAAGACGAATTGGACACGCTACGTATAAGCCTGGCGCCCAGCGGCCACGAACCAGGCGACGATACCCTTCATACTCCAAGGCCCGCCATGATCATAGGCAACAAGGCCGACCTTGACCGGCAAGGGATAGCGTTTCAACGCCTGGCCAGGGAAAACGCCGGGCGCCACCCTGTAGCCGCCGTTTCTGCCATGGAGATGGAAGGCCTAGAGGAGGTCCGCCAGTTGGTCTTTCATAATCTTGGGATTATTAGGGTGTACCTTAAGCCTCCGGGAAAGGAAGCGGACCTTTCCGACCCCCTTATCCTAAAGAGAGACAGCACAATAGACGATGTGGCCGAATCTGTGCACAAAGACATACGCCAACACTTGAAGTACGCCCAGGTCTGGGGCTCCGGCAAGTTCGCTGGACAACGGGTCCACCGAGGCTATAGCCCCGAGGATGGGGACATCGTAGAGTTGCACGTTTAATGGGAGAGACCCCCAAGCTACGGCCGGTAGAGACCCAGTGGGTACGCCATAACGGACAGCCGGCTATTCTCCTAAAAGATAGACTGGGACTCAGCCAGCAGGCCGTGATTGTACCACAAGCCCTGGTCCCTCTGCTGCCCCTCTGTGATGGCACCCGGGATATACGAACATTAAGGCTGGCCTACGAGCTCAGGACCGGCATCCCCCTATCTACTTCCGTAGTTGAAAACCTTATAGCAGGCTTGGAACAGGCAATTCTGCTAGAGGGCGCCCGTTTCAACGCCGCCTATCAATTAGCCCTGGATGCCTTCCGGGGAGCAGCTTTCCGGCCTATGACCCTGGCCGGCCAGGTATATCCGGCCGAGCCGACGGCCCTGACGGAACAACTGGAGTCGTACCGGCAAGCCAGTGGTCTACCTCAGACCAATTTAAAAAGCGGACTAAGCCAGTTAAGTGAGGTGCGTGGGCTTGTCTCTCCCCACATAGATTTCGCGAGAGGTGGCCCGATCTACGCTGAGGTTTGGAGCCTAGCGGTCGAGGCAGCTCGGAAGGCGGACCTGGTCCTGGTTTTCGGTACCGATCACCAAAGCGGTAACCCCGGCCTGACACTGACAAAACAGAGTTACGCCACTCCCTGGGGCGTCCTACCGACGGATACCGGAGTCGTGGACCAGATAGCCAGCGCGTTGGGATGCGAAGCAGCTTTTCAACACGAGCTGCACCATCGGGATGAGCACTCTATCGAGACCGCCGCCGTTTGGCTGCACTACACACGGAGGGGAAAGCCATGTTCGTTTGTTCCGATCCTGTGTGCTAGCATGGGACCCCTAACGGATAACCCAGGTCCCACCACCGGATCTATCCTCGTTACAGAAGCGATAGAAGCGCTTCATAAGGCAACTAAGGGGCGCCGCGTCTTCGCAATAGCGGCCGCCGATCTAGCGCACGTAGGCCCGGCCTTCGGAGACCTACTGCCCTTCAACGAGCCGCAAAAGGCCAGCCTAGCCTCCGAGGATGCCGGCTTGCTCGACCTGATCTGTGAGGGAGATGCCTCGGGATTTCTGGCCTCACTTATGGCGCAAGGCGACCGCCGTAGGATATGCGGACTCCCCCCGATTTACGCCTTGCTTCATTTCCTGGAGCAATGCCATGGGGCGGTAACTGGATACACCCAGTGCCCTGCCGACTCAGGCGGGACTTCGTTCGTGTCGATCGCTGGCGTTCTAATCTGGTAATAATCACCACTTCCGATTATCCAACACTATCGGTCAATACCTTGACAAAACCACAAGCAGCTAGTATTATCCAGCGTAATTAAGTATCATTCCCATTGCCGCACTACAAATCTTCCTGTATAGAAAAAGACTGGAGGTACCATGGCGGTCGGTAGCGCGCGATTGTGGCAGTCGGCGCGGCAAAGACTGGATAGTCGGACCCTTATTCTCGGTATTCCCGTTGTCCTGGTGGCTTTCCTGGTATTAGTGCCACTGGGCATGCTCCTTTACAGCAGTTTCAGTGGAGCACGGCCAGGGGATCTGGGAGCGCTAACCCTTAATAATTAGTAACTACTCAGCCACAAAGTCACAAAGACACGAATTCACGCTCTGAAAGAGGCTTGTATTCCATAACTTTCTTTGTGCCTTGGTGTCTTAGTGGCTGAGTAGTTACGAAAGGAGAATTATAAAGCAATGGAAAGAAGACTTTTTGCGGCTCTAAGTGGCTGGGCACTTCTCCTATTGGTCCCCCTCCTCGTCCTTTTCTGGCTGCTACTTAACCCGGAGATCAACCCTAGCTTCGCCATTCCTATCC
>JAUYDP010000100.1 GCA_030691805.1 Dehalococcoidia bacterium
CTTGTCCCCCGCTCCCCACCCCAGTAGGGGACAAGCCCCTACACTACAGAAGGGGCTGCTAGGCACGTTCGGGAAATGGCCAAAGCCCGTGTGCACTTGCCCCGTGTAAACTTTCCCCGGACAGCATTGGGGACGACCCCGACTACGTGACCAGGTGTTGTTCAACAGTCTCCAACCCTTCTTTGACCAGTAGTACGCCGAGGTGTTAGACTTCGTCGGACCCCATCGAACGCACTACGTGATTTGAAACAGGAAACCCCAGACTTGCAATTACCTTCGAATAACTCGTCTCTAGGCCAGCACCGATGGCTTGGGCTAGAGCGGCAGTGGTGGGTACTGCTCGCCGTAGGCGCCGGCTCGTTTATGGGAACGTTGAACACCGGTATCGTCAACACGATATTACCGGTTATTCAAGACTCCTTCGGAGCGGACCTCTCGTCTATTGAGTGGGTGCTGATGGCCTATCTCCTGACTACCAGCATCCTGCTTCTCAGCTTCGGCCGTCTAGGCGATATCTGGGGCCACAAGCGGGTCTACAATACCGGCCTGTTGGTCTTCATCGTCTCCTCTGCCCTATGTGCCTTTTCTCCAACAGAAGGGTTTCTCATTGGCGCGCGGTCCTTACAGGCCGTCGGGGGGGCAATGGTTGTTGCCAATTCCCAGGCAATCCTGACCCGCTTTTTCCCTCCGGAGAAGCGGGGCCAGCTCCTGGGAATGTTATATACGATCGCCTACTTGGGGATTCTGATCGGGCCTTCCCTCGGTGGTTACCTGGCCCACGCTTTCGGCTGGAGATCGGTCTTTCTCGTGAATATTATTATTGGCGGCCTGACGATGGTCATGTCATGGCGGATACTTCCTGACTCCAGGCCAACAGAGGGGCGGGAGCGATTCGATCCGGTGGGCGCGGCTGTCTTAACCATCGGCTTGGGGGTGCTTTTGCTGGGTATTTCCAAGGGACAGGAGCTTGGCTGGACGTCGGCCTTCATAATCGGCTGCGTGGTGGCGTCCGCATTCTTCCTGGTGTCATTTGTGTTGGTAGAGCGTGCCGTGTCTCACCCGATGCTGGACCTGGCTCTTTTTAGGAGCAGTTCATTCTCCTTCTCCACGGCAGCCGCTTTCCTCAACTACATGTGCGTATTCTCCGGCTTGTTCCTTGTCCCCTTCTACCTGATACAGGGCCGCAATTTCTCGCCCAGCCTGGCGGGACTGCTATTTTCCGCTCAACCTTTGGGAATGGTTTTGACGGCTCCCATCAGCGGGTACCTGTCCGATCGCATTGGCTCTCGGCTTCTTTCGACGTTGGGCACTCTCATCGTGGCGGCTGGACTATTCATGCTTCATTATCTCGGTCCTGCCTCTGGTGAGGCTGATATCTTGTTGCCCCTGGCGTTAATCGGGCTGGGGAACGGGCTGTTCGTTGCCCCCAATGCCAGCGCCATCATGGGTTCCTCGCCCGCCGAACGACAAGGGGTTGCCGCAGGTATTGTCTCTACGGCGCGAAACCTCGGCATGGTCTTTGGGGTCGCTCTTACTGGGGCTATCCTTAGCTTGCGATCCGTTGAGTGGGCTAGGTCCTTGTCAGACCCCCAACTGATCTTTATTGGGGCGTTTCAAGACACCTTGCTGGTGGTGGCGATAATAGCCTTCGTCAGCACGTCAGCTTCCATGGTTAGGGGACCTGCCAGGGTGCGGAAAGCGTAGGGGCGGGTTTCAAACCCGCCCATACATTTCCCCATTTGTTCAGGGTCTTTGAGACAAGGCACGGCACTCTGGGCAATTCGTAGGAACTGCCCCTTCCTTCGAGAACCTTCGGTCGTATAGATACGGTAGGCTTTGTTGGCGCGCGTAGGGGCGGGTTAGTAACATCGGTATCAATCATAGCGAAGCTGACCTTTGTTGGCACGCGTAGGGGCGGGTTTCAAACCCGCCCCTACATTTCCCCAAAAGCAAGCTTGGCCAGCGGGACATCGGCGCTCCCAGGGTCGGCGCTTATTTGCGAGGGCTTACCAGCATTTATTCATTGCCGTAAATGAGCTTCTTCCACTTGGCAACTGTCTTCTCCACCAGCTCCGGGCTGGCCCCTACGACCTTCGGGAAGCTGTCTATCCATTGGATGGGCCGGCAGGCGTTGATAATGGCCCTTGAGCTTAAGCCCTTTTCTCCTACCGGAATGATGGGGTCCAAAGGCCCGCTCCAGCAGTCCCTGATTATCTCGATGTCCTTAACCGGGTCCACCCTGGTGCACATGGCCCAGATGACCTCGTTAAGATCAGAGATATCTATATCATCATCCACGACCACGACGTAACGCCCTAGATAGGCGCCGGAATGGCACATGGCTGCCACCATAGCCGCTTGCTTGGCGTGGCCGGGGTAGCGCTGCTTTATGGCTACTACTACAAAGAAACGAGCGCCCCCTGGCTCGTGGCACCAGACTCCGGTCACATCCGGGATACCCGCTTTATTCAGGTCGTCTTCGATAAGAATAGAGCGGAAGAGGGCGCGGAAGAAGGCATGCTCGTTGGGCGGCTTGCTGGGGGGAGAACCCAGGATTATCGGATTGTTCCGGTGGTAGATGGCCTTGACCTCGATCACAGGCTCCGGACGCTCGTCGCTGCCGTAATATCCGGTCCATTCCCCGAAGGGACCTTCCATGCGGGTTTCTCCCGGCATGACGAATCCCTCCAGCACCAGCTCTGCGTCGGCAGGAATGGGCAGGCCGGTGACCGGGCCTTTGATGACCTCAATCGGCTGCCCTTTTATGGCGCCGGCATACTCGTACTCAGAGACACCCCAGGGTAACTCAGTAGACCCGACTAAAAAGATTACCGGGTCATGGCCGCAGGATACGGCGACGGGAACGGGCTTCTTCTGGGAGAGGTACTTGGTCCGCTGGATGCGGCCGTGCTTTCCAGGGGAGATATAAAATCCGGCGTGGTTCTTGTCCAAAATCATAACCCGGTAGGTGCCCAGGTTGACCC
>JAUYDP010000138.1 GCA_030691805.1 Dehalococcoidia bacterium
AAGGACGTATTGTCCCTCGCAGCCTCATGAACCTATGTCTTTCATTTGACCATCGCGTAGTAGACGGTGCTCCAGCGGCCGCCTTCCTGGCAAGCGTCAGAGACCTGTTAGAGGGACCTCAATTGCTGGTGGCGGGATAACGGATATGCTGGGCAATAGATGTCATGTCCTGCACCGGGGGCTGGTAGAGTATCCGGAGGCCCTGGCACTTCAGGAACACCTGGTGAAAGAGCGACAGACGGGAGCGAGGGGCGACACCCTGGTTCTCCTACAGCACCCACCGGTCTTCACTTTGGGGCGCCGGGGAGACCGCGCTAACATCCTCGTTCCTAAGGAGAGAAGAGAGGCAGAGGGCATCGCCCTTCACGAGGCTAACCGCGGGGGCGACGTGACCTATCACGGGCCGGGCCAACTGGTGGGCTACCCAATACTTAAACTGGCGGATCACGGAAATGATGTGTATCGCTACCTGCGGATGCTGGAAGAGGCCATCATTCTTTTCCTACAGGGTTACGGCATTAATGGAGACCAGCAGCCAGGATATACCGGAGTCTGGATCGGGCGGAAGGAGAAGATAGCTGCGATTGGGGTAGCTGTGAAGGGCGGGGTGACTATGCATGGGTTTGCCCTGAACGTGGAACCTAACTTGGAGCACTTCCGGCTGATTCATCCCTGCGGCTATTCCGACCGCACTGTTACCTCCATGGCCGCTCAACTGGGCCGTCCGATGGACTTCGGGGCTATCCAGCAGGCTTTCCCAAAGTGCTTTGGGGAAATCTTCGGAGCGAAAATCGTGGTTGAGCAAGATATACGGTTAGTTCTACCAGCGCCTGACCTGGGGCTAACGGCAGCCCGATCGCGCAGGGGGCTGGAGCGTAGCAATACGGTTATGTATCCTTCAGGTGACCGGCCCAAGTAGACCTGTTATAATCCTCCCAAAACCTAAAGGGGGCATGTTATGGCTCAGGAACGATCTGACTTCCGTTGCGATGTAGTAGTAATCGGCGGTGGCTTGGCGGGATGCATGGCAGCCTTGCATGCCCAGGAAAAGGGCGCAAACGTTATCTTGGTGGAGAAGTCCGCCGTGCAGCGGAGTGGCGCCGCCGCCTCGGGCCTGGACCATGCTCGGGGCGTCTATCCGGTGGAAGGATGCGGCACCGCAGACGAGTTCGCCGATGCCTTCATGCGCCAGTCCGAGGGCCTGGGCAACCGGAGGCTTCTACAAATCATCGGCGAGGAGATGCCTGACCGCATGTTCTACCTGGAGAAGTATGGACTCCGCATCCGGGATGACAATGGAAGGCTCCTCCTCCAGTCCGGCGTGGGTACCCGGCACTCGTTCATCCTCTCCTTTCAAGGCGAGGACCTCAAGAAGCGATTTGACCAGGCCTTACGGGAGCACGGAGTTACCATCCTGAACCGCACCATGCCCACCGGGCTTGTTCTGGATGGCGGGCGTATAGCTGGAGTGGGTGTCGTGGACACCAGGACAGCGGAGTTCTCGACCATCGGGTGTGGAGCGCTGGTACTGGCTTCGGGTGGAGCCAACCGCCTCTACCAGTCGGCGACAGGTTTGTCTTACAACACCGTGGGCTGTCCCTATAACACCGGCGACGCCTATGCTCTGGGCTACCAGGCTGGAGCCGAGATGGTCCATTTCGAGTTTACCCAGTTAATGATCACGCTGAAGAACTACTCGGTGCCGGGATATGCTGGAGCCATCGGAGTAGGGGCGAGAGTGGTCAATGCCCTGGGCGAACGCATTATGGAACGCTATAACCCTGAGATGCTTGAGCGTGCGCCCCGCCATTTCGTATGTCTGGCAGTGTACCAGGAGAATCTGGAAGGACGCGGCCCCTGCTACTTCGATTTCCGCCACCTTACTCAAGATGGTTTGGAACATTACCGGACCGGCCTGCGCAACGAGCGGGCCCTGATTCTGCGCTACTTCGATGAGAAGGGTTTGGACCTGCGCCGGGACCTGGTGGAGATAGAGCTGGGTGAGCTGGCCACCCAGAACGGGGGCGTGACCGGCCTGCTTATTGACGAAGAGGCAGCAACTAGCGTGCCCGGTCTTTACGCAGCGGGCGACTGCGCCGGGGGTGTGGGCTATTGCGCCGGGTCTAACGCCATGGTCTTCGGCTGGCGGGCCGGCGCCGGCGCAGCTAAATACGCGTCGGGGTTATCCGCTGTTTCATGGCCGGCAGAGGCCGCCCGTGCAGAGAAGCTGAGGGCGCTTGGGTCTCTGGGAAAGGAGCATGGCCCTAGCGGGCGTGAGTTGGAGGCTAAGGTCCAGAAGACTATGTCCGACTACGTGGGAGTACAGCGCAATCGGGCAGGTCTAGATACCGGCATCCAGAGGCTGGAGAACCTAAAGGGGTACTTAGGCGACCTCCAATCCAGCAGCCCTAATGACCTGATGGTGGCCCTGGAGGCTAAGAATACCTTGTTGGTAGGAGAGATGGTGGCGCGGGCGTCCCTGATGCGCACCGAGAGCCGCTGGACCCACCAGCGGGTGGACTACCCGCAACCAGATGACGCTAACTGGAAGAAATACCTGGTCGTTACAGGCAAAGATGGTAGAACCGTGCTATATACTCGTGAACTACCCGCCTGAGGAGGTTTTTTATGGCGCCGAGGATAGACCAAGTTAAATGTAACCTGTGTGGCGTGTGCATCGAGAACTGCCCCGGGGATTGCTTTGAGATGGGTGCCGGCGGGGATGGAGTCTTGGTTGCCCGTCCTCTGACCTGCTGGCATTGTGGCACCTGCGAGGTAGACTGCCTGATAGGGGCCATCTACGTTGAGCTGCCCATCATGATGCTCGCTTAGCGGAAGCCTCGACACGGCCGAGTAGCAGAATAACGGTCTCGTCATCTGCCTGAGGCGTGCGACGCTACCTGCCAGATCCCGATTAGGGAGACCTAGTACATGACGATAGACCCAAGGTGGATTAACGTAATTGGGCTTTTTTTCGACTTGATAGGCGCATGTATCCTAACATACGGACTAATCCTGACGAGAAAGGACGCTATTAGACTTGGCACATCGCGGTGGGCTGGAGAAACCGATGAAGAGAAACTTCGACTGCCTCAGGTAGAAGATCGCCTAAAGCAGTCCAGAAACGCAATGGTAGGAATTGTATTCCTTTCCCTTGGATTCCTACTTCAGATCTTCGGAGGTTGGCCCCGTTGATGTCACAATGGCGCCTTCGGTTGCTCAAGAGAGGGAAGCCCAATGAGCTTGCGCAGTGGTGATGAAGGGGGGCGAGGACAAGGCGGAGCGGTTGGGAGGCCAATTGCGGCTATCCACTGCGAAAAGCTCCAGGCGAGGACCGTCAGCTAACTTCCGATCATTACCATGCTAGGCCGAGGAGGAGGAAGATGCCGATAGAAGGATTCACCCCGTTCCCGCAGGACAAGGCCCGGCTTTACAGGGAGAAGGGATACTGGCTTGACCTCACCCTGGGAGATATCCTCGACCGGGCAGCCCAGACCCTGCCTAACAAGGAGGCCGTCTGGGACCAGCGTGTACGAGTAACCTATGCCCAGCTTAAAGAAAAAGCCGACCGCCTGGCTATCGGACTACTGGAGATGGGCATCCAAAAAGACGACCGCATCGTCGTGCAGATCCCCAACTGGGTCGAGTTCCTCTACCTTTACTTCGCCATGGCCAAGATCGGAGCAATAGGCGTTATGGCTCTGCCTGCGCATCGGGCCAGGGAGATCGAGTATCTCTGCAAGCTGACCGATGCTGTGGCCCTGGCCATACCCGACCGGCTGAGGGACTTCTCGTTCACGGAGATGGCCCGGGAGGTCAGGCCCCGGACTCCGGCGTTGAAGCACATCCTGGTAGCTGGAGACAGCGTACCACAGGGAATGGTGGCTATGAAGGACCTTCTGGACCGGCCTCGTGAGAGGGAGTACGGCGCCGATTACCTTCAGCGTTTCCGGCCTCACCCCGATGATGTGGCCACCATCTTAACCACTGGCGGCACGACGGCTATGCCCAAGGGGGTGCCCCGTACCCATAACGATTACATCGCCAACTCTATCTGGTCGGGCAAGCGGGTGTCGCGCCATGCCGATACTCCGATACTTATCTGCACTCCCATCGCCCACAACGCCGCCCTCATGCTCAGCGTTGGCGTGGCTGTGGTAAACGGCGCCAGGATGGTTATGATTCCGAGGCATGATCCGGAGGAGGTATGTAGCGTCATCCAGCAGGAGAAGATCGTCACTACTATTCTAATGCCTACGCAGGCCATAGACGTGCTGGGTTTTTCCGGACGCGATAAATATGATCTCTCGTCTTGGCGGGACTTCGTCTGCGGTGGTTCACATGTGCCGCCGGAGTTAGTTCGTGAGGCCAAGGACAAGCTGGGATGCGCCGTGCACAACTTCTTTGGCATGGCGGAGGGGCCTTCGACCAGCGTAAGCCTGGACGACCCATTTGACGTGGTTTGTGAGACAGTAGGCACGCCCTGTTGCCCGGACGACCAAATGAAGATCGTGGATGATGAAGGGCGGGAAGTTCCTCAGGGAGATGTAGGAGAGCTCCTCTTCCGTGGCCCTCACACCTTTTATGGGTATTACAGGGCTCCGGCGGTAAACAAGGATGCATTCGAGCCTGACGGCTTCCATCACACCGGTGACTACGCCCGTATAGACCACCGCGGGCGCTTGCAGATCGTGGGACGAAAGAAGGATATAATAATTCGCGGTGGTGAGAATATTAGCTCATTCGAAATTGAGGAGCTGTTGCAGGAACATCCTAAGGTTGAGAATGTGGCCGTCATCGGAATGCCGGATAAGCGCCTGGGTGAAAAGGTCTGCGCCTACATCAAGACGGCGCCAGGAGAGAAGATCAGCTTTCAGGAGGTTGTGGATTTCCTTATGGCAAAGCAGATTGCCAAATTCAAGCTGCCGGAACGGCTGGAGATTGTGGACGAATTCCCTCTGAGCAACGTGGGGAAGATACTCAAGCGAGACCTGGGGGAGGATATAAAATGCAAGCTGGAGGCAGAAGGGAAGCTATAAAGTAAACTTGATGAAAAGATTGCGCCTGAATCAAATCCTGGCGATTCTAATCTTCTCTATGGTTTTCAATCTGGGAGGCGATCTCCTCAACTCTTCCCCTGCGGGGGTAACTGCTGATACTATTGTCAATATCGAGATCACCGATAACCGGTTTTTCCCGCAGAACCTGTCTGTAAGCGCCGGATCTACTGTAGTCTGGACGAACAACGGCGCCTCGCCCCATACCACGACCAGCGATACTGGCTTGTGGGACTCGGGCACGCTCCTCCGGGGCCAGACTTTTTCACGGAGCTTCGATACCCCAGGCACTTACCCCTATAACTGCATCTTCCACAGAGGGGCAGGCATGGTGGGCACGATCACCGTGGTCGCTCCAACCTCGACCGCTACGCCTACCCCTACCGCTACCGCGACTGCTATCGTAAGCAACATCTGGGGAGATGGGTCAAAGCCCGTGGCCCGGGGTGGCTATGTGGGCGTTGCTTCGGCCAAATCCGTGGCCCTCCTCCAGCCGGGGCTCATGGA
>JAUYDP010000169.1 GCA_030691805.1 Dehalococcoidia bacterium
TAAGCTTTCCTTAATACGGGCCTAATGAGCCAATGTCATGCTATTGAATGCGAGGAGTCTTCCCTCACCGTAGCGTCGGACGGCCCGAGCTTGTTGAAAAACCCGTCAATGGGTCAGTCACGCGGGATCTGTAGTGGCGAGGCATGCCTCGCTACTACGTGAGCGACGCCTGCTCGGCCACGGTAGGGAAGACAGCTCCGTACTTTATCAAGTTTATCAACGGGCTCGCCCTGTCCGCCAGAAAGGAGGGTCAGTGTCATGCTGTTGAATGCGAGGAATCTTCCCTCACCGTAGCGGCGGACGGCCCTGTCCGCCAGAAAGAAGAGTCAGTGTCATGCTATGGAATACGCGGGAGCATATGGACATAGCAGTAGTTCTGGGAAAGAGATAGGATATGCAGTCCGTTGGCAACAGCCGACTGGTCAACCACAGGCAAATAGCCAGGACAAGGGCCCGCTATGATCGCCAGGCCAATACCTATGACTTCAGCTCCGGGATCATGGATCGGCTGGGGGCTGCAAGATGGCGGAGGAAGCTCTGGGCCCAGGCCCAAGGGCCGCGGGTCCTGGAGACCGGGGTGGGCACTGGGGCCAACTTCCCCTACTACCCGCCGCATGTACCGGTAACGGCTATAGACCTGAGCCCGCGCCTTCTGGAGCGGGCCCGCCTGCGGGCTATTCGAGAGAAGGTGCTGGTTGACTTGAAGGTAATGGACGCCCAAGGCCTTGGCTTTCCAGATAACACCTTCGACATCGTGGCAGCCACGTGGGTGTTCTGCTCCGTCCCCGACCCGGTACTGGGCCTGATGGAGGCTCACCGGGTGCTCAGGCCAGGAGGGCGGCTGCTCCTCCTGGAGCATGTACGGGCCGAGGGGGTCCTGGGCGTGGTCATGGAGTTGTTTAACCCCATCATGGTCCGCATCAGCGGGGCCAACATGAACCGCCGCACTGTGGACAATGTCCGACGGGCGGGCTTCAGGACCATTAAGGTAAAACCACTGGCCCGTGGCCTGGTCCGGTTCATTGTTGCCGTGGCCGACAAGGGCGTAGCCGTCCACGAAGCCAATGGGTCACTGGAAATGGCAAAGGAGGATTGAGAATGTGCCACCTCTTGCTCCTTATGCCCCTGTTTGGGCTAGCCCTCTTCCTGGTGTTACCTTTGCCCATTGCGCTTCCCGCCTATTTACTGGTGCTTGTCGCCTCGGTGATGCTTTTCTACAAGGTGATGCAGGCCATGAAACAGCCCGTTTACGTCGGACGGGAGGCCCTCCTGGGGCAGGAGGTGGAGGTGGTGGCAGCCACGGAGACCCCCTGCCGTGCCCGGTACCTGGTCCGGCAAGGAGGTGAGCTATGGAGCGCCTTATCCGAATGCCAGCTCAACCCCGGCGAGAAGGCGCGAATCGTGAGCTTTGAAGGCACAATGCCCAGGGTAGAGCCTCTAGGTGGTGAAGCTCCCGCTGGTGCTATAACGAACAGGAGAGAAACTTGTCACTGACGATTCTTACAGGGGCTGTTGAGGTTCTGGACAGCCGGCTCTTTCCAGCACGGTGCCGGATCAGCAAAGGGCCGGCTATCCGTAGATTCAAATTCCGGATAGTCGGGGCTTTCCAGCCCCGCTCCCAGCTCAGCAACGGGCCGGCTATCCGTTTGTTCGGGTTGCAAATTTGGAGGCGAGCTTAATGGGCCCCATTGAGATCGCGCTGGACCCCGTAATCATCCAGATAGGCCACTTTGGGCTTCGCTGGTACAGCCTGGCAATACTGGCTGCTTTGGCCGCTGGCATCGCGCTGACCCTGAAGGAGGCACGACGCAAAAGGATACATGAGGACGTGATATGGGGTGTGGCCACCTGGGGCGTAATCGGCGGGCTGATTGGCGCTCGCCTCTTCCATGTAGCTGATAACCTGGATAAGTACCTGGCGGATCCGCTCTCCGTATTGGCCTTCCAGGAGGGCGGCCTTGCTATCTATGGGGCTATCGTCGTCGGCCTGCTGGCCGCCCTCATCCCGGCTAAGCGGCGGGGATGGCCGTTCCTCCGGGTGTTAGACGCCGCCGCGCCGGGCCTCATCCTGGGCCAGGCCATCGGGCACATCGGCTGCCTTATCCAGGGCGACTCTCTGGGGCCGCCCACCGACCTGCCGTGGGGCCTGGTATACACCAACCAGGGGGCCATGGCTCCTGCATTGGGGGTGCCATTCTTGCCGGCTCAGGGCTACGAGATGGTATGGGACCTGGCCATCTTCGCCTTCCTCTGGGCGATCCGCAAGCGGGTGCGGACCGAAGGCCTGCTCTTCGTCATCTATCTCTTCTTATATTCCCTTAACAAGTTCACCGTCTCCTTCTGGAGAGAGAATGTAATACTCGCCCTGGGGCTCAGAGAAGCGCAGTTACTGTCCCTCGCTGGTCTGGCCTTCTCCGTTGTAGCCTACCTGGCCCTCTCCAGAAGGCAGGACCCGATAGTGGTATCAGGTAAGGCCGCCATATCTCAAAGCAGGAGAGTCCACAAATGAAGACAAACGCGCTATTCCGGAAACTTATTGTCAGGCCCCTGGCGGCCATCCCGTTATTGGCCCTGGCTCTGGGCCTGGCTGGAGCTATGGCCGTCTCGCCTCTCGCCGCCGACGAGGATATGCGGATCAAGAGCGCGGAAGTCAGAGTGGAGCCAGAATACGATGAGCCACGGGTACTGGTGGTCAATCAGGGGACATTCGTTGGGGACAGCTTCCCCAAGGAAGTAAGCTTCTACCTGCCCAAGGGGGTAGAGGTGACAGAAGTCTGCGGGCTCAAGAAGCCCCAAGACGAGCACCTCTGCCAGCTCTACGAGACCAGGCTGGAGGGAGACGCTACGGTCCTGACCTATAAGCTTCCCGTCCCAGACTACTATTTTGAGTATTATTACAACCCGATCCAGGGGACAGGGGACCGGGCGATAGACTTCAGCTACCGGCCGTCCTATCCCACAGATAACTTGCAGGTCCATGTGCAGCAGCCGCTGCGGTCCACCGGCTTTGCGATATCCCCCAGCAGCAGCCAGGTCACCTCCGACGGCCAGGGCTTCAAGTTTTACCAGTACAACTTCAGCGACCTCTCCCCGCAGAAACCCGTAGACCTGAAGATAACCTATCAGAAGAGCGACGACAGGCCGTCGGTAGCCAAGCAGAAGACAGGCAACACGAGCACGGGGGGCACGGAGGACCGGACCGGCCTCATCGCCCTGGGCATCGGGGGAGCTGGCGCTCTCGGCTTCTTCGCGTACCTGGCGGTGCGCCGCCGCCCGGAGGCCGTACAGGTGGTCTCTCGGCGGGGGAATATTCAGCCTGCCGCCGCCGGCCGCCGCAGTGGGGCAGGCCCAGCGCGAGGCAAGGGTCGGGGGGCGGATCCCGCCTTCTGCTCCAAATGCGGAGTTCCCCTACAGGGGGACGAGAACTTCTGCTCCGGCTGCGGCCAGCGGGTCAGGCGGCAAGGTTAGGGAGTCGGACATGAAAGAGGAAGCCATGTTCGAGGCCCAGCGGCGGCGCCGGGCTTACCGGAAGGCCACTATTATCGGTTTCCAGGTTTTCATCGGGCTCGCCCTGCTCATAGCCGTAGTCGGTGGGCTATGGGACCAGGCCCAGCAGCCACCCGTAGGCGGCGCGGTTGCCGTTGCGTCCAACGCTGCCGGCATCCCAGCCCAGATCGCCGGGCTGCGCCGGACCGAGACCATGACCGGACCGCAGGCCCTGGCAGAGTTGCAAGAGCTTCACGGCAAGGATGTGGGAGTAGCGGGAGGATGGATCGCCCATTACGGCAAAGAAGCCACCGTTTGGATGGGAGAAGCCCGCGACGAGGCTACAGCCATACAACTCCTGGAGGCCATGACCCGGCGGATCCAGGCAGGCAACCAGTACTTCACCGGACTGAAGCAGCTCCAGGTTGAGGGCAGGCCGGTATTCACGGTAGTCGGCCAGGGACAGCGGCACTATTACTACCGGCAGGGCCGTCAGCTTATCTGGCTGGCAGTGCCTAACGGCCGGGAGGATGACTTCTTGAAAGAGGCCCTGCTGGCAATCAAGTGAGATGCCAACCTGAGAAAGGAGAATTGACATGGAAAGGAGCGCAATAGCGGGCGAGCTCTCCCGTTCCAAGCCCACAACAAGAAGGGGTCTTTTCCACAACAAGAAGGTCCTGGCCGTTGGAGCAGTGGTGGCTCTGGCCTTTGTATATATGATCTACTCCGGGATCCAGAGCACCGCCATGTACTATCTGACCGTGGACGAACTCCTGGCTCAAGGTGATGCGGCTTACGGGGAGCAAATGCGCATCAGCGGCAAGGTCATAGAGGGAACGGTGCAATCAGAGGCTAAAACCATGACCCTACGATTTACGGCGGGAGGAGAAAATAAAAGCATCCCCGTGGTATATAAGGGCGTGGTCCCCGATAGCTTTAAGCCGGGGGCAGAAGTGGTGCTGGAAGGGAAGCTGGTACCAGGGGGTACCTTTGAGGCCAATACACTACTGGCCAAGTGCCCCACAAAGTACGCGCCTCTTCTTGGGCAATAATTATGGGCAATGATTAATGGAGAAAGACTGTGGTTGACCTCGGGTATATATCTCTGATAATCGCCCTGGCCCTGGCCGCCTACACGGCCCTGGCCGCCTTTCTCTCGGC
>JAUYDP010000194.1 GCA_030691805.1 Dehalococcoidia bacterium
GCCTTAAGCTCGCCCAGCCTGGGGGCCATCCTTTCATCCAACTCCAGGCTAGTCGGCTCGGCCAACGAGCCTAAGGGAGAAGTGCCCACTTGTCGCTGTGTCGAACACTTCACGGGCATCGAACGGCTCCCACCCCTTTTCGCAGAGATGTTTCATGATCCACCATGCTACGTAGTAGCCGCTCACTCCCAACTTATCAATTGTGGTCTTAAAGGGCGCAACAAGCGTCTGCTTCGGCACGGACTTCTCTACCCTGCAGCCAGGCAGGATATTCGTTAGCTCAGCCAGCACCGACTCAAACAGCGTGGAATCACTACACACCCAATCCACACGGGTACTATACCAGTTTACAGCGGCAAACCCACTGCGGCTCATTGTAGCCTCCTTTCCAGATCATTCCCAGGCCTTGGCTCTATCGAATTGGCTATCCGCTCACCGGGTCGACCCTTCTCCACCCTCTACACCTCATCTTCACCATAAACGTTTGTGCTGCCGTCTGCACGGCGGCGTATCCGTCAAAGGCGAGCGGCACGAGGCACCCATAATCACATGGTCCATGGCTCTCAGGCTGGGGTCGGCCGGGCTGCTGGGGAACCAGATTCTCAACGGATAGGAGTCCGGATTCACAACGGATGGGCACGGGGATTGGACGGAGCCAGATTCTCAACGGATAACGGATAGCAAGAACGGATAACGGATGTACTAGGCCGGGGGTATGCTGACCAAAGGCATGGGCCTGCTGCGATCCGTCGTATCCGCTTCTTCCCATTCCAGGCAGACTATCCTTACCGGATGCTTTGCATCCAGGCGCCTGCCCATCCGTTGTGAGCGGTCGCCCATCCGTTGTGAATCTGGCTTCCCCAAGGCGCCAGGCCCATCCATCGAAGGTATCGCAACGCTCTAGACGAGGCATCCCCCTGATTTCACCTCCTAGGCTATGAGATTCGAGTTGTTTCATACCCCTGGCCGTCAAAGCCGCCACGGCGTGCCGCAATCCCGTGCAAACGTTCATGGTTAATATCAGGGCCAAAGCCGTCGGCTACATCAGCAAAGACTGCTGAAGGGGCAACAATCGATGCGAAGGAGGCGCAATCTAACAACGTCAAGATACTTGTGTCAGACCGACTCGGTCTCGGAGACCGAGTCGGTCTCAACGCCGCGGTCAATACTTCCCCCACAAGGCCTTGCAGCCGCGGTGCGCAACCACTCGACTCAGTCATGCGCCACACGCTCTTGCACCAACGTCAGCCTCACATCCTCAGCTAGAATGCCTTATCAGTTGTCGCATCCAGCGATGACTCCCTGGACCGGCCGCCCACCAGGGCGCCGCCGTCCTTGTAGGCCAGACAAGAACCGGGCAGAAAAGGAAGGCTCTGTGCCCATCTATAACGCACGGCGTCCCAGTTCGAGTCATCGTGCAGGTGGCTCTCCTCCAGTTGCACGCCCAGCATACCCTGAATGGCGGCGTGGCAACTCTCCAGCAGAAGATTGCCCATGTGCGGGCACCCCTGTCGCCCGATCTGCTCGTCCACGGTTGCGGTGAGGCCACTGGCAATGCGCAGGCCCACAGCCCTTTGCAGGTTGTCCACCGCCCAGATACAGATATCGTCGTTGGGAACTCGGCTCATTTCGCCCCGCACCCCGATGATCTCCATCTGCGGTACCTGCACCGTCAACTCCACCATCATGCTATGGGCATTGTCCTCCAAAATTCCTCTTACTAAAAGCTGGTCTTGTTCGGTTCGGACGACCTTTAGAAGCTTGTTGCGGCTGAAGCGGAGCACCCCCGGCTGTATCTGGGGAAAGGGGCGCATTCTGGGAGGGACCGCTCGGTCCTTAGACCGGAGGCGGGTCATCAAGGGGCTGTCCTCCATGAAGGCCACGCAGCTATTGATGAGCTCTTTGGGCCGCGTCCTGACCCACTCCCCGTAGAAGTCCTCGTTGCTCAGTCCCTGGGCCTCGGCCTCGGCCATCTTCACCTGGCGAAATCCCAGGGCGGCCGCGTGGCAGCTCTCCAGCACCAGATTGGTCATATGGGTGCAACCGTCAACCCGGCCTATGAGGTCGTCTACCCGCCTGGTGAGGCCCTCGCTAACCCGCTCGCCCACAACCTTGTGCAGAATGGAGAGGGCGCCCCAGCACTCCGCCGTGATTCCCCTCCTCATTCGTCCGGTCACAGACGCAATCTCCAGACTGGGCAGCTTCACACCGACCTCGACTTCCGCGGAGAAAAAGGTCTCCTCAACGGTGGTGCGAATGCGAAGTCCGCCCGCTACGTTCTCAGTCCCTACGTGCTTGTTCCTGAAAAAAGTTGGAAACATCTCTACCTTCCCTACCGACCTCCCTCGGCCACCACCAGGCCGTGGCTGCATGAACTGGGCGAAATCTCGCAGAATCAAGATGGAGGATTGAACCCTCCTGTAGGGGCGATTCATGAATCGCCCCTACGCTGGGTTGGCTTTCCACCTACGACCACAGCGGCATAAAGAACACAACACCAGTAGCTTTGTCATGCGCCTTTGTTTGTTGCATTCTTTTTGCATTCTACTATAACTCGGTTCGTTTAGAGCTCTATCACTATGTTCAGATACGGGTCTACCCGGGCCTTGAGGCCCGGCTGCACCACGACCGTAGTTGTAGGCGCCTCTATTACTGCTGGGCCTTCCACCACATGGCCCGCTCGGATCCTTTCGGAGTCATAAACACTGGTTTCTACGAAGCCGCCTTCCCTCTCGAAAAAGGCTTGCCGCGAACCCTTTCGCGCCAGGGACGGGTCTGGGTCTCCAGGCTCAGAACGAATAAGATTCGGCTTCGGAGTGCGTCCGGTGCCCACCACATGAAAGGTTATCACTTCCATGCCGGCCTCGCGAAAGGCGGCGCCCTTCCCGTACAGGTCTTCGTACTTCTTCTCGAAACTCTCCATCACCCTATCTAGAAGGGAGCTTGTCAAAGCCCCCGCCGGCGCCGGCACCCTGACCTCATGCACCTGCCGTCGGTAGCGGACCTCCACGTAACGCTGGAGCGCCATATCCGCCTCGCCCACGCCATCACGGCGTAAGGCCTGCCGGACCTTTTCCTCCAGATTATCGAATATCTGGTTAGTCCGCTGAACGTCTGGTGGGGCTACCATTGGGTCCGAGATGCTCTGGAACTTGACGATATCCGACACCACAGCCCCGAACGCCGAGAAAACCGAGGAGAGGGCCGGAATGATTATGGTGCGCAGGCCGATCTCTGCACCGTAGAGACCGGCATACTGGGGGCCAGCTCCCCCATAGGCAAAAAGCACGAAGTCCCGAGGGTCATATCCCTTCTCTATAGTCACTTTGCGCACCAGGTCGGCAAGCTGCGAGTTGGAGATCTTATAGATTCCGGCGGCGGCTCTGAAGACATCTAGCCCCAGAGGGTCAGCGATCTTCGCCCTGGTAGACGCCAGGGCCTTATCCCGGTTCAGCTTCATCCGCCCGCCCAGGAAGTAGTCCGGGTTGATGTATCCCAGGATGACCCCGGCATCCGTGACCGTCGGCTGGTCGCCCCCCCGGTCGTAGCAGACGGGTCCAGGGGCTGCCCCTGCGCTCTGGGGCCCAACCCGCAGGATGCCCGTAACCGGCTCTATCCAGGCGATACTTCCACCCCCGGTGCCGATGGAGGAGATGTCCACCGCCGGGACGCGCGTATGGTACTTTCCGGCCACCGGCTCTCTGGCCTGCTCCGCCAGCCCGCCCACGATGAGGCCCACGTCGAAGCTGGTGCCGCCGACGTCCGTGCAGATGATGTTGTCGTAGCCCAAAGCCTTCCCGAGGAAAAGCGCACCGGTAATCCCTCCTACGGGGCCGGAGGCGAGAGTGTTGACCGCCTTCTCCCTTACCTCCTCGGCAGGTAGGACTCCTCCTGAGGACTGCATAACCAGCAACGGACAGGATAGTCCTTTATCCCGTAGCTTTGAGGCCAGGGAGTGAAGATAACGGTAGGCCACCGGGCCCAAGTAGCAATTCAGGGCTGCTGTCGCCGTGCGCTCGTACTCACCCATCCGCGGGGCCAGGTCGCTGGAAGCAGTAACGAAGACACGGGAGTATTTACGCTGGACCAGGTCCCGCACCTGCCCCTCGTGCACGGGGTTCATGAAGGACCATAGGAAGCATATGGCGATAGCCTCCACCCCTGCCTCTATCAGCTCTCGAACGGCCCGTTCCGTCTCCTCCAGGTCCAGGGGCACCAACACCCTACCCTGGTAGTCCACCCGCTCGGTGACGCCTTTTATAAAGGGTCTGGGGATGATGGGGTCCGCCTTGTCTAGCTTAACGGCGTGGATTATCTCCCGCTCGGACAGTCCGGCCACTTTCTGATGCACCCGCCCAATCAGGATGGTATCCTCAAAACCCTTAGTAGTAATGAGACCGGTCTTGACGCCGTTTCGCGTTAACAGAGCGTTAGTGGTTACAGTGGTCCCATGAGCGAAAACCCTAGTCTCTGATAATAGCTGTTCGGTAGGGATTCCCAGGCCTGTAGCGGCTAGGCCGACTGAGTCAAGAACACCTTGAGAGAAGTCGTTAGGGGTTGAAGGGGCTTTGTATACCACCATGCGGCCCTGGCTATCCACCACCACGCAGTCGGTGAAAGTGCCACCGCTATCTACTCCGACCATATAAGCCATACCTGGCGCTCCTCTAGTCGTGATTGTCCCGTCTTAAAGTCAGGTGTTTTGGGGCCTTTCCCTTGCCCAGCCGATCGCTCGTTGAATGGCTGGAATTGCCAGTTTCTGAGCTTGGCCGGTCGGGACTGCCCTGAGTATAGCAGGACATTCCAAAGGGCACAACCGCAGCGGCTATGGCAGCGACGTGTCTGCTCAGGAACCCTTTCTGCCGGCTGAAGCCGGCTCTGGGTCTCGATAGCGCCGATTTCAATCGGCTGATTTTGATCAACGCTAACACACCTCACCGACATCTTGCATTGATTTAACCGGCAGGAAATGACACAATGCAGATATCATCAGC
>JAUYDP010000308.1 GCA_030691805.1 Dehalococcoidia bacterium
AATATAAGGTTAACCGTCGGCTGGCCGGCGTAAGCCTCCTGGCCGTGCTGCATCAGGAACTTCTGGCGGGCGTTGGTCTCCTCCGGCAGGCCGAAGCCGCTAACCTCCCGCTTCATCCAGGTGAACTTGCGGTAGCCCGTGGGATAGAGGCCTCGGGTGAAGGGGTACTGGCCGGGTTGTCCCAGGTCCCTGGCGTAGTCCAGGTCCTGCACGTCCTGGGCGGTGTAGACAGGCTTCAGGGGTATCCCTGAGGAGGTGTAACGAAGATCTTCACTATTGCTGGACATATCGGCGTCCTCCCTCCAAGTGTATGTGGCCTTAGTATAGGGCTGTGGAGGGGTCATTTGCAAAGGACCTCTCCGACTCCATATCTTCAGCTTCAGCCCTGTCCCACCAGCACCGCAGCGGTGACAAAGACCAGCGCTGATTGCGCGATCCAAGCGACCAAGCCGGTTACCAGGGCCTTGGGCCCAGCCCGGCCAACTGCCTCTCGCGTGACCCGTCCGCAGATACCAATGACGGCCAGGGTTAACAAGAAGCCCGCTACGGTGGTAGGAAAGACCGAGGCTGACCAAGTGGCCAGGGGACCGGCCACCTCCGATGGCACTTTTACGACCGTGTTCAGCACCACTACTAAGAAAAACCCCAATACGAACAAAGGGAAGCCCTTGACGGCAGAAAGGAGGGCTCTTAAGCCTGACCCGCCAGTCTTCCGCGTCTCCCCGAGGTTGAAGAGGATACTCATGACGAACACAATGAGCACTATGAACGCTACCCTGATCAGTTTGGAGAAGAGAGCAGCCTGTAATGCTTCTTGCCCTCCACCTTGGGTGGCTGTGGCTATGATTTGGGGCAAATCGTGGATAGAGGCGCCGGTCCAGCTACCGAAGAGAGTTGGACTAATATGGAAGACCGCGGCCGCCATGGGATACGCCAGTAGGCCCAGGGTACCCCACAGGAGGATGGTGCCCAGAGCCAAAGCCGTTTCTTCCGCCCTGGCTTTGATGGCAGGGGCGGTAGCCATGATGGTCGCAACGCCACAGATAGCGGTGCCACTACCAACTAAAGCCGCGGAAGGCGCCGAGAGCCCCAACGCGCGCCCGACTACAGCCGCTACGCTCATGGCTATTACTACGGAGACGAGCACCAAAACCAGGTACCTCCACCCCGCGGTCGCCAGATAGGCGTACGTGAACTTGAAACCGTAAATCATTATCCCCAGCCGCAGGAACCACTTGGTGGAGAATTCCAGCCCCGCGTGATATCGAGCGGGCAGGGGTCTGACGTTGGCGACGATTAGAGACAGCATCGCGGCGATGAAGATGTCCACGAACCAGGTATTGTTGCTGCGGATCTCTACGTACCAGAGGATCTCAGCTAACACGGCTACGGGCAGGACTACCGCCAGGAGCCCCGGCAACGCTGCACGGAACTCCTGCAGCGAAGGCCAAAAACGGCTCCACCACCGATATTCGGACGACATTCCTTCTACCGAAGCTCGAACAGTATTCAACTGTAGCTAGTCCTCCTATCGAAGTTGTCCGAAACCTTGAAATATTCGATTGGTATTATCCAGTTCCCCCGCAGCCCGGGATGCTTCAGCGGCAGTGGTATAGGGTTACGAAATTCATCACAGAGCACCCAGAGGGCACAGAGATAAAACCAAAATAATTCTCCACGGTCTCTGCGGTAAAACGATGAGCATTTTGGTGGCTGAAAAGTATTTTAATCGCAGAAGACGTAGTGAGCATAGAAAAACATTAAAGAAATCTCCGTGACCTCTGTGGTCTCTGTGGTAAAAAATATGACACTAATATATATAGTGGTAACTTGGGTTTAGCCCGGGGTGCGGGGCTCCACCGCTAACCAGGGATAGGGGATATTACGCGACCCAAGGTTTAGCCCGGGGTGCGGGGCTCCACCCCAGGCTAAAGCACTGGGGCATGAGGATCCCGGCAGCCTGTGGATTCATTGGATCTACCACACCGGTGTTGATCGAGGGATCGCGCCACACCTCCTGTGGCTACGGCCAGAATTCGTGTCCAATGCCCTCCCCTTTTGGTCACGAACACTGCATGATAAGGCGCGAGGATTCTCATTTGGAAGTAGCAATTGGCCAGGTGAAGTCCAGCCATTGCGCATGGCCGTGTCTAGACTTCACCGATCTCTCTCGAAACCCCTGACCCCTGACCCCTGACCCTTAAAGAATCCCTTCCGCCTTCATCTTGCTGACCACGTCATCCCGCAGGACGTTCTTCTTGATCTTGCCGCTGGCGGTCATGGGCAGGGCGTCAACGATCTCCACCCTTTCAGGCAACTTGAAGTTGGCTATCCGCTTCTCCTTCAGGAAGTTGACCACCTCATCGAAGGTGATGGTCTCGCCGGGCTTGGGGATGATGTAGGCGCAGCTTTTCTCGCCCAGGCGCTGGTCCGGCATGCCCACCACGGCCACGTTCATGACCTTGGGGAAGGTGAAGAGGAGCTCTTCCACCTCCCTGGGGCTTATCTTCTCACCGCCACGGTTGATGATGTCCTTCTTCCGCCCGACGAAGCAGATGTTGCCGTCCTCTCGCATCATCACCGAGTCGCCGGTTAAGAACCAGCCCTCTTCGTTGAAGACCTGCTTGGTGCGCTCCGGGTCTTTGTAGTAGCCGCCGAAGACCATGGGTCCCCGCACGGCCATCTCGCCCGGCTCGCCGGGTCCCAGGACCCGGCTGTGGTCCTCGCTGTATACTCGTATCTCTACAGCATCGGAGGCGGGTCGTCCGATGGAGTTGCATGGCACCTCGACGGGGTCGTCCAGGCGGGTGATCATGCCCACCACGCACTCGGTCATGCCCCAGAAGGCGATGAAGTTACACCCGATCTTCTCACGAAGCTGGCGGATGACCTCTCCGGGCGTCGGGCCTCCGCTGGCTGTGGCCAGCCGGAGGGAGCTGAGGTCCCATTTCCCCAGTCCTGGATGGTTGAGGATGGAGATAAGCTGGGGGGGCACCCCCAAGAGTACGTTGGCCTTTTCTTGGTGGATGAGCCGCAGCGCCTCCTCAGGGCTGAAGACGTCCATCATGACCATGCGCGCCCCTATCACCATGGGGGTGACATATCCCGCCTCTGTCAACCCCAGGGCGTGGAAGATGGGCGCCAGGTTCAGGACGGTCTCGTTCTCATTTATCTTCCAGGCCTCGTTGAACCAGCGGGAATTGTGGCAGCCATTATGGGTCCAGATTGGCCCCTTGGGGGATGACTCCGTGCCGGAGGTATAGACGAAGGCCAGGACGTCGTTGGCGTCGGGCCGAAACTGGCGCAGGTAGTCCGGTGGGTATTTGGATTCCAGGGGTGTCTCTAATATCTGGTCCAGGGATACCGCCCCGGCAGGCACAGGACCGCCTGCGACGATAAGGTGCTTGAATTTAGGAAGGCGGGGCCGTAGCTCCTCTATCATCTGGGCGTAATCGAAGCCTCCGAACTCCCTTGGGGCAATATAGGCCACGGACTCCGAGCTTTCCAGGATATAACCGACCTCCGCTCCCCGGTAGTAGGGGACCACCGGGCAGACGATGGCGCCGATCTTACCCAGGGCGTAAAAGAGGCAGAGTCCCTCCACCCGGTTGGGGAACTGGATGGTGACCCTTTCTCCCTTGCGGATCCCCAATTCCAGGAAGCCCAGGGCCATGCGGTCCACCATCCGGGCCATCTGGGCGTAGGTTACCCGCCGGTAGGAGTCAACGACGGCCTCCTTGTCCGGAGTTAGCCTGGCACGCTCATCCAGCCGGTCCGGGATAATTTTGTCTGACCAGTAACCCTTGCGGGTGAACTCCTCGATGATCTCTGGTGTGTACCGGGTCTCTATTGCCATTTTCCCTCCTCCGAGTAACTGCGGGGCACACCCGTGTTATTCCGACCTTTTACCGCTGATTGATTCTCTATCCCGTATTGTAGTTACCAGGGGTACACCCCCTGAAACCCCCGTTTGACCAGGGTGGGCACCCCCTGAAACCCCTAACAATCAGGCAACCACTCTGGGCCGGACGAGGATCTCTTCCCGCTTCACGTCATATAGCCCCTCTGTGGTGATCCGCAGCTCCGGGAAGTAGGTGGATGGCAGAAAACCGAAGAAGTAGTAGGGGTCGCCTAACGTGAAGCCGACGTCCGCCAGATAGGTGTTCATAGCCTCCACCTTCTTGGCAAGCACTGGGATAGGGTCCGTGGACATCAGCCCTCCCATGGGAAGCGCGATCTCCTGGACCACCGAACCTGATTGGACTACCACCACCCCTCCCTTTAGATCCAGTGCCCGGTTGACGGCCAGGGCCATATCCTCCTCCGAGTAGCCCACAACGGCGATCTTATAGGCGGCGTTCTCCGTAGAGCACATACCTCCCACACGGGCGCCGAAATTGGAGAGAAAGCCCGTGGTTATCTGCCCGGCCTGCCGGTCCACCATGGCCACCTTCATCAAGCCTTCTTCCGGGTCGGCCCAGAGATAGCCGTCCCGGCAGGGCACGGCTCGGTCTACCCTGCGATTTATCACGGCGTTGACCACTTTCATCACTGGGAAAAGGGCTTCGTCGCCGGTGGTGGGGACCAGGAACATCTCCGGGCGCACCCGGTCAAGCCTTGCGGGTCCTCCATGATGATTGCGGGCGTAATTATAGTATAAAGGTGCAGGGAAGTCTATGAGCAGGTCTCCATCTTTGGCGACCAGGAGGCCGTTGGCTATGACCATACAAGGGGTTGGCTCTTCCAGAGAGCGCAGGAAGAGGACGTCGGCGATGCGGCCCGGGGCGATGCCTCCCAGGTCGCCATCCAGCCCGTGGTAGGTGGCGACGTTCAGGGTGGCCAGGCGGTAGGCCGTCACCGGCTCTACGCCCTGCCTGATGGCCTTGCGCACCAGGTAGTCCAGGTGTCCCCGCCGTACGAGGTCGGGGGCGGTGAGGCCGTCCGCGGTCAGCAGCAGCCGGCTGGTGGAAACCTTTTCCTTGGTGATGATTGAGACAAGACGTTCCAGGTCGGGCCGGTTGGTGCTCTCCCGCAGCATCACCCAAAATCCCAGCCGGAGCCGGTCCAATGCCTCCTGGACGTTCAGGCTCTCGTGGCAGGATGTAAGGCCGGCGACCGCCAGGGCGTTCAGCTTGTCATAAGAACAGCCGCCGGTGTGGCCGTCGGCCTTTTTGCCCAAGGACCTTGCCAGGAGAATTTTCCGGAGGGGCTTTTCGTCGCCGTTCAATAGCCGGGTCCAGACCCCGATCTCGTTGAATCCAAAGGCAGAGGGGTTGCTCAGCAGCCGTTCCGTTTCCTCAAAGGAGTACCCCTCCACCTGGGGGTAGAAGAACTTTTGCTCAGGCACTCCGGAGAAGACCTTAACGGGCAGTCCGGCTATCTCTCCAATACACCGCTCGAAATCTTCCGTGCTGAACATGCGGGGAAGGTAAGAGGAATTGCTGAAAATAGTCGTCGTGCCGTGGGGAAGGATAGCCATGGCCGCCGTGTGGGGGTTAAAGTAGTTATCGGGATGGAAATGGGGGTCCATATAGCCGGGGGCCAGGAATAGCCCGGCGGCGTCCAGGACCTTGGTCTCCGGCCCCACCATGGCCTGGGAGCTACCAACGTAGGCGATACGGCGGCCCCGAATGGCGATGTTCGCCTCCAAAACCTCACCTGAGTATACGTTGATTACCCGGCCTCCGGCGATATAGGTGTCCGCCGGCTGCCGGCCCTGGGCTACCTCGGTGAGGGTTAGAGTTTCTTCAAGAGTTCTTTTAATAATCATAAATCTGCGTAATCTGTGGATCGGGTCATCGCAACGGCCCAATGATCCCCCAATACACCGTTCCGGCTAGCAGCGCCACGATGTTTAGTGCCCCGAAGGCCAGCGCCAGCTTTGTGCGGTGGGAGGCCGCCCAGCCTTGCCCCCCGGTGATA
>JAUYDP010000325.1 GCA_030691805.1 Dehalococcoidia bacterium
CAACCCTTACTATTGTCGCGGTCCGCGAGACATCGTCTATGGCATAGACTACCCTGTACTGGCCCACCCGAATGCGCCACAGACCGCTATCCGCCAGCTTCTTGATCCTGGGCGGCCTGGGATTCTCCTGCAAGGATGAGACGGCTTTGGCCACCGTCCGGTAGTCGCCTTCGGGGAGGACATCTAATCCTTTCTGGGCGGCCCGCCTAAGCCTGATCTCATAGCTCACCCCTTTGCGCCCTGCCTACGCCGCTGATAGGCCTCCCAAGTTATGGTGCCTTCCTCTTCTGCTAAGGCCTGCAACCCCTCCCGGATATCCTCCTCGTCCTCCAGGACCTCCAGGGTGGCCTCGCGCAGGAGACCGGCCATGGAGATTCGCCGTTCGAAGGCCAGCCGGCGAAGCCTCTCATGCTGCTCCTCAGTCAGAAAGATAGTGGTACGTTTCATCGTCGCCATAGGATGTCACCTCACATAGGGAATTATGACATATATATGTCGTAATATCAAAAACGCTCGACGGAGCCATTTTTGCGCCAACCGCATGAGGGGAATGATTTTCGGGGCCTCTGAGTTCGCGCTGTGGTCGGTAACAACGGCCAGTGAGGTCCTCCTGGCCAGCTGGTTTGTTGGTCAGACGTTGCAGTTCGGAATTGCTGGGGCTGTCGCCAGAAGAGGGCTCGCCGGGGAGCGCGCCTTCAAGCTGCTGATAAAAGTTGTGGCCTTGGTCCTGCTATTGGCGATTGCAACGGTGACACCTCAGAGCCTGGGCCTTGCTCCAGCCGTGAACTAGTCCCCCGCTCACCGCCGGTGGGAGACAAGCCCCCACCCTACAGATCGAACCCACCGCCCGGTGGGGGACTCTATTTATCACAAAACAGGATACCGCCCCAGGCAATATCCTCCTTGGCATTATTGCGAAGTACAACGCGCACAGCGTCGCGCGGGACGCCATAAACATTTACCACTGCATCGGTAATAGCTTTTACCAGGTCCCTCTTTTGCTGAACGCTTCTGCCCTCCAGGGCCTCAACCGTAACCAATGGCATCGCTTACCTCCCTCTTAGATTTTACTTTCTGTGTCTTTTGGCCTTTCCTCGCTATGCTTGATCAAGGCTTCTTTTCTAGCCCGTTCAAGCGCCCGCAGCTCGCTGCGCTTGATCTTGCCGTCGGGGGTCTCTGGAAGTTGCAGCACGAATTCGATCTCCCGAGGGTATTCGTGCCTGCTGAGCCTTGCCCGGATGAATGCCTGTATGTCGCTCTTCAACTCTTCGCTTGGCGCACGGTCGGTAACTATGAAGGCTTTAACGATCTCCCCTCGTTCTGGGTCCGGACTGCCTACCACTGCCGCCCGCACTACTGCCGGATGCTTTGCCAGGGCCTCTTCGACCTCCTGAGGGCCGATGGTCCACCCTGCTGAGATAATGATGTCGTCTATGCGGCCTTTGTGCCAGTACCGTCCATCTTCGTCAACGTAGGCGGCGTCCCCTGTCCTAACCCACCGGTCTTTCAACTTGAGGGCGATTTGCCCGATCTGACCTTGTGGAAGCACGCTTCCTGATTCGTCGAGGACCGCTACCTCCAAGCCCGGCATAGGGGCGCCCAGGCTTCCCGGCTTGGGCACCCAGTCCTCGAACGGGAACTCCAGCACCACGACCCCCACTTCCGTGCTGCCAAAGAAGGAGCGGGGAGCGACCCCCACCTTGTCGCGGAAGTACAAGATAGTCTCTACGTCCAGCGGCCCGCCAGTAAAGGACAGGTCCCTGAGTTTGAGTTTGTAGTCGCCTATTTTACCGCTCTCCCTGACCAGGCGGTAGATCAGGGGAGTGCCGGACACATTATTGATCTCGAACTCTTCCAGGGCCTCCAAAAAGGTTTCCGCTTTGAATTTGCCGGAATAGGCGCCGATAGCGTTGCCAAAGATGACGGGTCCAACCGAGCCGTACCAGATCCCGTGGCCCCAAGCCGGCGAGGAAGGGCAGAAATAGCGATCGTCTTTTCGCAAGCCGATGACCATTTTCATGTTCAATGCCGTGAGCGTTGCAGCCGCGTGCCGGTATGGGACGATCTTGGGTGTTCCCGTAGTCCCGCTGGAGAACTGCATCACGGCCAGGCTGTCCGCCGCGGTATTGGGCTTAAACTCCTCATCCTCACCCTGGAGTAGCCTTGAAAGATCATCCGCTATTACGATTTGGTAAGCCGAAGACCGGCTAATGGCGGAGGCTTTTTCCTGGTAAGTGACGACCATCTTGGCATCGGATTTGCGCAATCTGTATTCGATGGCGTCTGGGCCAAAGGCTGGGAAGCAAGGGACGGCGACGGCCCCTCTCTTGAGGATACCGAACATGGTAACGTAGAACTCAAGCGAAGGGTTGAGGATGAGGGCCACCCGGTCTCCCTCGTTGATGCCCCTTCTAGCGAGGAAATGGGCAAACTGGGAGGTTAAACGTGATAGCTCGGCGAATTTGTATATTTCGGTTTTGCCGTCGTCGAACTTGATCCTAAGCGCATCGTTTTCCTTGGGGTGCCGGTCAATGCATTCGTAGGCAATGTTGAAGTTCTCTTTGCTTCCACTAAACACTGCCCACCGTTCGTCGAAGCTGAACTTTTGCTTGGCTTCAGCGTATGTAGCATAGTCCAGAGCCATATCGTTGATGGGACCTCCCGAAGTTCACAATGTCATAAGGCTATATATTGGCGCCGTAGGGGCGCACAGCCGTGCGCCCCTACGGCGATGAGCATATCCTAAGCTTCCCCTAGCCGGGCGTGATGTCCCTTGGGACGCCGACGGCCGTACGCCCTTACGGCGATGAGCATATCTAAAAGGCCGTCACAGACTATTATGTATTGCCCAGGCGGCTACTCGCTGGGGACGTTTTGGCCGTCCGGGAGGGCAGCACCACGGTGGAACGACCAGGTATGGTGTCCTCACCCCGTTGGTTGATGCCGTGTGTCTCAATATCTACGGCATATTCGCCATCCTCGTCCAAGTACTTACTCGTAACCTTTCCTTTGAACCAGACCACATCTGAGAGGTAAACGAACTTGCGGTACTCAGCGTAATTCTTCTTCAGCCAGCCCTCGTCACCCATCCAGTTGGTCAATAAATGGATAAGCCAGCATTGTCTCTGTGCTCCAACATCGTATGGATATGGCAGTCCGGCGGCGTTCGCCGCTGCCTGGTTGTAATGAACGCTATAGACTGGCTCCATGGCATAAGTGTAAGGGTCTCTGAAGCCCCAGGCGGGATGCTGGCGGTAAAGCCTCAAAGATAAGCCATGCGCCAGGATCTGAACCGGCGCCGCCCCCACACAATACGCAATCATATCGGTGAGTCCGAAGGGACCCTTGACGACGGGTTGAAGCTCCTCTCCAACTTCAACGTCTTCCCAGTACCTGGTATTGTCGCCACGAACTTGCTCGCTGAGAACATCTTCCTCTACCTGGGCCAGTTCTTCCTCTTTCCAGGGATGGGGAAGCTGAATGCTGTGGTATTTGCCACTCGACCTCGCCGCGGCTCTCTCTGTTCGGACAATCCAGAGGTCGGTTTTGGCCAGCAGCTCACGGCGCTGGTTGTAGAAATTAGCCTGCTGGTATTCCATAACCAATTTGCCGGCGAACTTGCTGGATTTCTCTTCGAAGCCCGTGAATACACATTCGGGAATGATCTTGTCTCCTAGCCTGGCGGGCTTGTAGAAAGTCCAGTCATTGCCTGAATGAAATGCGTGCACACCAGGTAGCCCCTGCAACACCCAGGTTGGGAATACACTGTAGAAAAAGCTGGGGGGTGCTATTACTCCTCCCCAGGCTGAATGTGCTGCGTATTCATTGTCACGCCAAAGTTGATTGAGATCGCCAATGCCATCGGCGAAATGCCGGAGCGTATCCGACGTGACCCATTCGTTGAAAATGTTACCTATACGAAGCTTCGTGCCGATTCGTTCTCGCCACTTAGCGAGAGCTTCGTCTGTTATCGTCCCTTCTGAGACCTGGGCTAGCTTGTCCATCCTGGCATAACTCCTCCTTAGATGTTGGCAGTGACTGGTGGTATGTCACGGCCCTTCTCGCATTTTCGCCGCCGTGGGGGCGCATAGCCGTGCGCCCCCACCCGGCCATCGTATCTTGCCTGACAGCCCACCAGGACATTGTCCTATCGGCTATTATAGCTGATTACCACCGGAAACAATAGGACGTAGGTCGTACTGCCTCAGAAAATAACTTGCCGATTTTTGTTCGGGATAAGTTCAAGGAACAAGCAATATGATCTCTTTACCCCACCGTCTACTCCGCTTATAATACCCACAATCGCAACGTGGGGCCGCCGGCGGGAGTTGAGCTAATCTCCATAATAGAAGCCAAGCAGGTGGAGATCACCATGGCGCTGACACGCTTTCCCACGAAACCATCATATTGCAGCAAGCAATGTGAACGCCCCGGCTCTGCGCTTCCTTGCCGATGAGAGTTGCGACTTTACCGTCGTGCGGGCCCTACGAGGGTTAGGCTACATTCGTGTCACCGAAAAGCCTGCCCAGTGAGCACAGGTCAGCTCTGTCGCTCGAATTCCTTCGATAACCTCGCCCGTAGCCGCCGAGCTAATCTTTAGGACCCCTTCTAGACTTCCCCTATTCCTGGAAGTGCCCTCTCAATAAACCAAGCGGGATTTGGTCCCTGAAACCGCCCCTATGCCCGCGGAAGGGATCAGACGGCTGCTCTCAATAAACCAAGCGGGCTTTGGTCCCTGAAACCAACTGGAAAGACCCAAATCCCCCTACTACAGGCGATCCAATCCAGCTATGTAGTGAGGCTGATCAATCTGTGCTAAGATGTGCCGGACAACGCGGGCCCGCTGGTTGTCCTTGGAGTGAGGCCGGAAGATATCCAGATGGGCCGGGCCACGTTTGACGACGCCCTTGAATTCACAGGAGAGAGTTGCAATGAATGAGAGCATGCGGAAACCTGAATACGGGTCTGACATCGTGGTGGACCTGATGAAGGCTTTGGGCATCGAATACGCGGCCTTTAACCCAGGGGC
>JAUYDP010000340.1 GCA_030691805.1 Dehalococcoidia bacterium
CATGAGGGTAGGACTGCATCTATCTATCGGCAAGGGGCTGAGGAAGACGGCCCAGACCGCGGCCTATGCCGGATGCCAGGCTATACAGATTTTCTCCGGCAACCCCATGGGGTGGAAGCCCAGCCGTCATGACCCCAAAGAGGTAGAGGCTTTCCGGTCGGTCCTTCTTGAGAAAGACATTAGCCCGCTTTACCTTCATACCCCTTATTTGGTGAACCTGGCTGCCCCTAATCCTGACGTGTATGCTAAGTCCGTGGCTACCCTGGCTGCGGCCCTGGACTTAGCCGGTTTACTGGGGGCCTCATACGTGGTGACCCACCTGGGCAGCCATGTGGGCACGGGCCTGGATGCTGGCAAAGACCGGGTGGTGCAAGCTCTGGCGGAGGCCCTACGGACGCCATCGGGCGCCATGGTGCTCCTGGAAAATAGCCCCGGCAGCCGCAATGAGCTTGGCAGCTATTTCGAGGAGATTGGGGGGTTACTAGGAGGGCTGGAGACAATAAAGGGGCGCCTGGGGGTCTGCCTGGATACCGCTCATCTCTGGGGCGCGGGGTATGACCTGTCTACTCAAGAGGGGGTGAACCAAACCCTGGACGAGTTCGAACGTCTGGTGGGGATAGACCGCCTGCACTGCATTCACGCCAACGATTCGTCTGTGGCCAGAGGCTCTCGTTGGGACCTGCACGTCATTCCAGGAGAAGGCCAGATCGGTGTGGAAGGATTCAGGAGCCTGGTCAACCATCCCCGACTGGCAGAGATGACCTATATTCTGGAGTTGCCGCGGGTAGATGACGAGGAGTGCGCCCCGGCAGTGCAGGCATTCAAGGGTTTGGCGGCGCTGCTGCCGGCTCCTTAGAGGTTCAGTTATCTCGCGCAGGTGTTAGTGTAGGGGCACACTTTCGGTCGATGCGCTAAACCCGAAATCCCAGGGCGGGTTTCAAACCCGGCCTTACTGAAGGCTGAAAACTGAAGGCTGAAGGCTGAAAGCTGAACGCCGAAAACTGAAATTCACGTGTTCAAGGAGGAGACATGCCCATCTTCGATTCCCACATCCATGCCGACACCCGCGGTTGGGAGGACCTGCGCACCCTCTCGCTCTTCGGCACCCGGGCTGTGGTAACCTGCGCCCACGATGTCTTCGATTTCTCCGGCCCCCAGAGCGTCTTCGACCATTACCGCCGGCTTCTAAACTTCGATTGCTTCCGCCTTCGAACGAACCATATTCGACCTTTCGTTGCCCTGGGAATCCATCCCGAGGGAATACCCCATGATGGGGTGGATGAGGTGCTGTCCCGATTGCCGGAGCTGTTGCAGCAAGAGTCGGTAGTGGCGGTGGGCGAGATAGGTCTTCAGAATGGTAGTGACTGGGAGATAGACGTTCTCCGCCGGCAGCTTCAAATCGGCAAAGACCTCAACTTGCCTTGCATCGTGCACACACCTCAGAAGAATAAGGCGGAGGTGGCGCGCTTGGTGATGGATGTTATCTCCCAAGTTGGGATCAGTCTGGACCTGGTGGTCATTGACCATGTGGATATCCGTATTATTGAGGCCGTTCGGGACTTAGGAAGCTGGATGGCTCTCTCTATCCAGCCTTTCAAGATTTCGGAGAAAGAGGCTGCCCTGCTGGTCCAGTCCTACGGCAGCCAACGGGTCATGCTCGATTCGGACCTGGCCGGGGGCATGTCCGATGTGCTATCCATTCCCAAGGCCATCTTCGAGATGAAGACCCTGGGGATCAGCGCCGAGGATATTCGCAAAGTCACCTACGACAACGCGGTAGCGTTCTATAGGGTGGCACAATGCCTGCCATAGCCATCTAGTGCATCCGAAGTAAAAGAAACCTCAGCGTTCTCCGTGGTCTCCGCGGTAAAACCCGTGTAACGCCCCACGGAAAAGCGCCGAGCATCCACAACGGGAAGGTTTGGTTGACCGAAAGCTTTTATGTTATATTGGGACTACCGAGAGGGGTCGCGTTGTATCGGGGTAGTTAGTCCACGTCGGAGGTTTTAGTTGCTCAACGGGCTTAGCGTGTTTACAGGGAATGCTCATTTAGCTCTGGCCCAGTCCATCTGCGACTACCTGGAGATCCCATTAGGCAAAGCAGATGTATTTCAGTTTAGCAATGAGAACATTTTTGTTAAGATAAACGAAAACGTGCGCCAGCGAGACGTCTTTATCGTTCAGCCGACGTGTTCTCCCGTTAACACCAGCATCATGGAGCTGCTAATCATGATAGATGCGGTCAAGCGGGCCTCGGCTGGACGCATCACCGCAGTGGTCCCTTATTTTGCTTACGCCCGCACCGACAAGAAGGACCAGCCCCGAGTGCCTATCACCGCTCGGTTGCTCGCAGATCTCATCACGGTGGCCGGCGCAAACCGGGTCGTTACGGTGGACCTGCATGCTGGCCAGATCCAGGGCTTTTTTAGTATCCCTGTGGACGAGTTGACTGCCCTTTATACCCTCAGCCGCTACTTTCAGGACAAACGGCTGGCGGACCCAGTGGTGGTGGCACCGGACCTGGGCATCACCAAAAAGGCTCGAAACTTCGCGGAGCGTCTACACGCCCCGCTGGCCATTATCGAAAAGCGCCGCGTAGGTAATATGGATCGGGTAGAGGAGTTGAACGTCATCGGCGAAGTCTCTGGCAAGACGGCGCTTATATTTGATGATGAGATAGACACGGCCGGTTCACTTACCCAGGCAGTGAAGGCCTTGGAGAAAAGGGGCGTACGGGAGATCTACGCCACCTGCACCCACGGGGTCTTCAGCAACTCGGCCGTTGAGCGGATAAACGCCAGCGGTCTACGGGAAGTGGTAGTTACCGATACCATACCCCTGGCGTCGGAAAAGAAGTCGGAGAAGATAACCGTTTTGACCCTAGCGCCTCTCATTGGGGAGGCCATCAGGCGCATCCAAAGCGGCACATCTGTGGGGGCTCTATTTCAGTAGGGCCTTTACGTATTTTTTAGACCGGATATCGGGCTGAGTCTGGCCGAATAACTTGGTCAATCAGAGAATTAATCGGGTGTATTAGCGTTTCCGTATGTTCAAATTCCTCGGTGGCCTTCTAGGCGATTCAAATGAGCGAGAGCTGAAAAAGCTAGAGCCCTATTTGGCGAAGATAAATTCCCTGGAGCCTGGTTTCAAGCGGCTCTCTAATGATGAGCTAAGAGCCAAAACAGCCGAGTTCAAGGCTCGCCTGGATCGAGGCGACACGGTTGATGACCTCCTTCCGGAGGTATTCGCCGTAGTTCGAGAAGCGGCAAGGCATGCAATTGGGCAGCGTCCCTTCGATGTCCAGCTTCTAGGAGGCATTGTTCTCCACCAGGGTAAGATCGCCGAGATGAAGACCGGTGAAGGCAAGACCCTGGTAGCGACGCTGCCGGTATACCTCAATTCCCTGACCGGACGTGGAGTCCATGTAATCACGGTCAATGACTACCTGGCAAAGCGTGACCCCCAGTGGATGGGGCCGATATTCCACCTCCTAGGGGTTAGTCTCTCTAGCATCCAGCATGAATCGGCGTTTCTCTTCGATCCGGAATACATCTCGGAAGACGCGCGGTACCATCATCTCCGGCCGATTACCCGCCGGCAGGCATATGAAGCAGACATAACTTACGGAACTAACAACGAGTTTGGGTTCGACTATCTTCGGGACAATATGGTTCTGGACCTATCCCAATGCGCTCAACGGGAGTTGAACTACGCGGTGGTGGACGAGGTGGACAACGTATTGATTGATGAGGCCCGTACCCCTCTCATCATTAGTGGGGCTGCCGAGGAGTCCACCGATAAGTACTTTCTCTTTGCGCGCCTCGTTCCCCGCCTGCAGCTTGAAGAAGACTATAAAGTGGACGAGAAAGCCAGGGCGGTTACCCTTACTGAGAACGGCATTTATAAGGTGGAGAGGTGGTTGAATCTGCCCAACCTCTACGATACCAAGTATTACGATCAGACTCGTTACCTGGACAATGCCATGAAGGCCCAGGTCCTTTATAAGAGGGACCGGGAATATGTGGTCAAGGATGGACAGGTGATTATCGTGGACGAATTCACCGGGAGGCTGATGTTCGGGCGGCGCTACTCTGAGGGGCTACATCAAGCCATCGAGGCCAAGGAAGGAGTGCGCATCCAGAGAGAGAGCGTGACGCTGGCCACCATTACCTTCCAAAACTATTTTCGTATGTACAAGAAGCTGGCGGGTATGACAGGCACCGCGGCCACCGAGGCCGAGGAGCTGCACAAGATTTACAAACTGGATGTTGTCGTTATACCTACCAACCAGCCAATGATCCGCACTGACAACTCAGACTTGGTGTATAAGACGGAGAAGGCCAAGTTCGAGGCTGTGGTGAGGGAGATCGAGGAGGTCCAGAAGTCGGGAGGGCCGGCGCTGGTCGGCACGGTCTCTATTGAGAAGTCCGAACACCTGAGCAGCATGCTTACCCGGCGGGGCATTCCCCATCAGGTCCTAAACGCCAAGCTACACGAGAAGGAAGCCGGCATCATATCGGAGGCCGGGCAGCCGGGAATGGTCACTATCGCTACCAACATGGCTGGCCGTGGCACGGACATCATCTTGGGGGGGAACCCGGAGGGAATGGGGCGGGAGCTTCTCCGTAAACAAGGCCTGGAGGCCCATAAGGTCACCGACGAGCAGTGGCAGGTGTCCCTGGCAGAGGTCCAACCCATCTGGCAAACGAATCGGGAAAATGTGGTCGCTGCTGGTGGCCTGCATATTATCGGCACGGAGCGCCACGAGGCGCGGCGTATTGACAATCAGCTCCGGGGACGGTCTGGCCGCCAGGGCGATCCTGGAAGCTCCCGCTTTTATGTCTCCCTTGAGGACGACATTATGCGCCGCTTTGGAGGAGACCGTATCAAGGGATTCATGGAATGGGCGGGTATGGAGGAGGATGTGCCTATCGAGCATGGCCTGGTATCCAAGGCTATTGAGAATGCCCAGACCAAGGTGGAAGGTCACAACTTCGATATTCGCAAGCACCTGGTTGAGTACGACGATGTGATGAACAAGCACAGAGAGGTCATTTATGCCGAACGCCGAAAGATCCTCTCTGGCGCCGACCTTAAGTCCAACATCCAGGATATGGTGCAAAATGAAATCCGGGGTCTGGTCAAGCTTCACCTCCTGGACGAGCATGGAGACCAGTGGGAGACGCCCAGTCTAGTAAACGGAGTGAAGGCCATCTTGCCTCTTCCGCCATCCATTGATGAAGAGGTGCTCTCCAGGATGAGCAAGCAAGAGGTGGTGGACGAGCTCCTTGGCCAGGCGGACTCCCTTTACGAAGAGCGGGAGCGGGAACTAGGCCCTGAAAACATGCGAATACTGGAGCGGGTGGTTATGCTCCAGATTATTGACCGGCATTGGGTAAGTCACCTTACCTCCATGGATGACCTGCGTGAGGGAATTGGACTCAGGGCTGTGGCCCAGACCGATCCCCTGGTGGCTTACAAGAAGGATGCTCACGTAATGTTCCAGGAATTAATGGAAATTATCCAGAAGGATATCGTACGAACCATCTATCACGTGGGTATTGTGAAGGAGGATTCCAGGTCTCCTCGCCCAGCGGCAAAGCCGGTTGTCCGTGCTAGGGCTGAGAGTGCCTCTCCAAATCCATCTCCACTAAAAGCTGACAAGAAGATAGGACGCAACGACCCTTGCCCCTGTGGCAGCGGGAAGAAATACAAGAAGTGCCACGGGCAGTAGCCAGGTAAACTCGGTGGGGGGCTGGCCCGGCCCCAAGAAGGGGAAGAGGATGTCCAGGAAAAGGTACGAGGAGGAAATCGAGGAAATCCTTGAGAAGCTGGATGGGACGCTTCCCTCCCAGCCTCTCCGGCAAAGAGCCCAGGGGAAAATGCAGAACCTGGCTGGCTCTCTTAAACAGGGCCTCTCCAACGCCTTTAGGGCCGTCCAGCCGGGTCACATCATGCTTTTGAGCCTGGCCATCATGCTTGCCGCTTACCTCCTCCCGTTGCCCTTTAACTGGCAGCGTAGTTTGGGGGTTCTGGGGCTTGTTCTCTTCCTTGTGGCCTTCTTGGTCTCCCTGTTGGATAAACGCCGTACCCGGTATGAGCCGCGCTGGAGGGGGAGGGTTATCCGGTACGATTCCGGCGGGCGCTGGCAGGACTGGCTTCGCCGCCAGTTTCGGAGGCGCTAGTTAAAAATTACTCCAAGCGCCTGGGTTAGCCTCTGGCTTCTGGTTGCCTGACGCCGCAGGCCGGGTGGTTCGGGGGAGCGTTGGGTTTTTGTCGCCCTTTCTCTCCCTAACCCGGCGTAGCCGGAACCAAAACGCTGTTCACGGTTGAGCGAGAATTCATGCGCGGTTCGCGCAGGATTTCAGTCGTAAGGTACTAAAGGGGGCGATGGGTATCGCAGGCCGGGTGGTTCAGGGGTACATTGGGTTTTTTCGCCGCTTCTCCCCCTAGTAAGTGGCGAAAGGCGCCGCAGGCCGGGGGGTTCTGGAGTGAACCCGGGTTTTTGTCGCCGGTTCGCTCCCTAGCAGGTGGGGATAGGCGCCGCAGGCCGGGGGGGTTGGGGGGTGTCCCCCCTCTGCCTACCAAACTGGTGGGGTGGGGTGTGGCTACCCAGTCTTAGTAACCTCTGGGAGGAAGGTTTGTGGACACAAAAGACAGGCGACGCTTTTTAAGCTATCTGGCCGGCGCCCTGGGGGCGATGGCCGCCACAGGCGCTTTCTGGCTGCGACGGCAGTCGGAATCCTCAGGCGCCTATCGGATAGTAGACAAGCGTCAGTTGCTCACCGGCGGCCTGGGTCTTTTTATTGCTTTAGAGCCTGGTGTCACCAAGGAATCACTCAAGGACCTGGGCGACAGTCTGCGAAGCGAGTTCCAGGGACAACCCAATATGGTGGTCACGGTCTTTGATGATGCAGAGGCGGCCCAAACAGTTCGTAGAGGCTCGCGAATCGTAGGTGAGGATTTGTTCCAGAAGGCCTTGGCCCATCAGGTGGCCTTGTATATAAAGGACTCACGCACCGGCCGGCATGTGCTGACCATTTTCGGTGAATCTAAGGAGGAGGTACGCTATGCAGCCGGATAAAGAGGCAGACGTGCTTTATAAGGAGACCGTTCTCCTGACCGCCTGGGTGTGGGGTCTGATCGTCCTGGTCCTTGTGTTGTTGCTGGGGTCACTGGTAGCCATCATGGTGTCCGACCCCTCTCAGAGCGATCTGCTAGGTTTCGTTATAGCCGGCGCCGTGTCTATAGGCGTGGCCTTTGTTGCCTGGAACTACCGGGCCATCGAGATACGCCTTTCTCGAAAGGCCTTCGAGGCCCGATATGGCATATTCAATAAAACGGTAATCCCTGTTTCTGAGATCGAGAGCTGTAAGTCCACGAACGCCAGCTTCGGCCGTTATTTCGGAATTGGTGTCAGATTAGGAAGAGACGGGACGTGGGCCTACACAGCATTCTTTGGATCTGCAGTGGAGATACGGCGGCGCTCGCACAAGCCCTTCGTTGTTTCCAGCAAACGTCCACAGGACCTCTGCCAGAGTATCAACAAAGCGTTGTTAAAGAAAAAGCGCTGAGACTCCTGGCCTCAATCTATTAGAGGCCGAGGTCCTCTCCAACAAAGACGACGGTTATCCGCCCTGGGCGCGATTCCTTCTCGATGATCAACGTCTTGCCACATAGCCGGTCCGGCGGGTAACATTCCCCGTCGTGGCAAACGCCGTCGCTGGCGCAGGGCGCAGTGTAGCCTCCCCGCACGGCGACGTTGATCGCGGCGTAGTGACGTGCCCGCTTGAGGGCCTCCTCCAGGTTGGGCACGATCTTGTTCAAGCCGGCCACCAGGATGACATTAGCGGCTCCATAGACGTATCCGCCAATGCGGCTGCCGCCCCCGTCTATATTTACCAGCTCACCGGTCAGCGCGACAGCGTTGATACTTCCCAGACAGTAGTCCGCCGTGGTGGCCTGCCGGCGGAGGTTGTAACGCTCTTCCTCGGTGGACGCCGCTTTTACTTCGTCGCTAAAGTACTTGTATACGTTGTCGGTAAGAGTATCGGTTATTCCGCACTCTTTCAGTGTCACCGAGCCACCGGTGTTCACTGAGGACCCCGGCGGGATCATGCCCATGACGGTATTACGGGCATCATCCACGGTCTTGCAATAGATGGCACCGATGTTGCGCCTTTTCAGCTCGGGGATAAGCTTCTCTAGCTGCTTTTCGTAGTATTCCCGAACGCTAGGGTTCATATTGGTCCTCTTCTCTCCAGGCTTAATGCAATATAATGGGATTGGCTGAATTTTACAACAACCAAACTGGCAAGTCAAATCTCCCAAGAGCAGAGAAGATCTATCGAAGGTCCCGGATTCGCCAACCTCCTTCCACTAATTGCA
>JAUYDP010000351.1 GCA_030691805.1 Dehalococcoidia bacterium
GGCTGATAGCTGACCGCTGGCAGCTCGACCCTATCCCCAACACAGCTTGGGCTTGCGGGCGGCTGCTGCTTCATCCAGGCGTCCGATCCGCGTTGTGTGGGGAGCCCCGCGAACCATGTCCGGGTCCTCTACCGCCTCGCGGGCGATGGCCAGCATGGCCTCAGCGAAAGCATCCAGGGTTTCCTTGCTCTCCGTTTCCGTCGGCTCCACCATCATGGCCTCCTGCACAATCAGGGGAAAGTAGACGGTTGGGGGATAGAACCCGTAGTCAATCAGCCGCTTGGCGATGTCCCAGGCACGGACCCCTTGTTCCTTCTGGCGAGAAGCCGAAAGCACCGTCTCGTGCATGCAGTGACGCGTATACGGCAGATCGAAAGCCTCTTTGAGCCGGTGCTGAAGATAATTGGCGTTGAGGACCGCGTTTTCCGCTACTTCCCGCAGTCCATCCGGCCCCAGAGACCGGATGTAGGCATAGGCCCTCACCAGGACCAGGAAGTTGCCGTAGAATGACCGCATCCTCCCGATGGAAAACGGTGGTTTTTTGAGGGTATCGCCACCCCCATCTCTCAGCGCCGCCACCGGACCCGGCAGGAAGGGAGCCAGGAAATCCCTGCAACAGACCGGGCCGCCCCCCGGCCCACCTCCGCCGTGGGGCGTGGAAAAGGTCTTATGCAGGTTCAAATGCATAACATCGAAACCAAGCTCCCCCGGCTTAGCCCATCCCAGGAGGGCGTTCATATTGGCGCCATCGCCGTAGACCAGTCCCCCTCCTTCGTGCACCACCCGGCAGATCTCCTCGACATGGGTCTCGAAGAGGCCCAGGGTGCTGGGGTTGGTGAGCATCAGGGCGGCCACGTCCGGCCCCATAGCCTCACGGAGCTGCGCCAGGTCCACGTTGCCCTGCTGGTCGTGCCCGATGACGGTCACCTGGTATCCAGACATTGCCGCGCTCGAAGGATTGGTCCCGTGGGCGGAGTCGGGCGCCAGCACTCGCACCCGGTGTCCCTCTCCCCGGCTCCGGTGATAGGCGCGCACCATTAGCATTCCCGCAAGCTCACCGTGCGCCCCAGCCGCCGGCTGGACGCTGGTCGCGTCGAGGCCGGTTATCTCGGCCAGGTATTCCTGTAGCTCGAATATCAGCCGCAGCGCCCCCTGGACCGTCGCCTCGGGCTGGTAAGGATGGACCTGCATGAAGCCCGGCATCTTGGCCGCCTCTTCATTAACTTTCGGGTTGTGCTTCATGGTGCAACTGCCCAGGGGATAAAAAACGGTATCCACCGCGAAGTTCTGCTGACTCAGGCGCACGAAGTGCCGGACCACGTCTACCTGGCTGACCTCTGGAAGACTCAACTCCTCCCGCAGGAAACCCAGGGGAAGCGGCTCAGCCGGGGGAACATCAAGTTCCGGCAGGGATACACCGGCCCGTCTGGGAGAGCTTAGCTCGTTCAGCAGCTTCTCCATCACTTAGCCATCTCTGCCAGCGCCTCTACCAGCCGGTCAATCTCCGCCCTGGTGTTCATCTCGGTTAGGCACAGGAGCCACCCACCCTCGACCAGGTGACTTATGTCAAGTCCGCCGATAATCCGCTTTTCCAAAAGCCTGCGGTTCAACTCCGATGGCGGCGTAGCGCTCCGGAGAGTGAACTCCTTGAAAAAGGGGGGATCAAACGCCATGCTGAAGCCGGGGAGCGCGCAAATGCGGGAGGCGGCGTAGTGGGCCTTATGGTAGCAGAGGGAGGCCACCCGGCAAAGCCCTTCCTTGCCGATGGCTGCCAGGTAGACGGTGGCCGCCAGCGCCGCCAGGGCCTGGTTGGTGCAGATGTTGCTGGTGGCGCGCTCGCGGCGGATATGCTGCTCCCGGGCCTGGAGGGTCAGGGTATAGCCCCGCCGGCCATGTCCGTCCACGGTCTCGCCCACGATTCTTCCAGGCATCTGGCGCACATACTCCTGCCGGCAGGCGAAAAGCCCCAGGTAGGGACCGCCAAAGCTCACCGGAATGCCCAGCGGCTGGCCCTCTCCAACCACGATATCCGCCCCGTACGCTCCGGGCGGCTTAATCAGTCCCAGCGAGATAGGGTCGGCGCTGGCTACCAGTAGCGCTCCTGCCTGATGGACGGTATCTGCCAGCCGTTCGACTTCCTCCAGGCGCCCAAAGAAATCGGGTTGCTGCACTATAAGACAAGCATAACCGGACAGGTCCTGGGGTGGGAGCGCCGGGGCCGTTTCGACAGACAGGCCCTGTCCCCAGGCATAGGTCTCCAGCGTTGCCCGGTATTCCGGGTGAACGCCAGCGGATACGGCAACCCGCGCCCGGCCGGTTATGCGCACCGCCATCAGGGCGGCCTCCGCCAGGGCTGCCGCCCCATCGTAGTGGCTGGCGTTGGCCACGTCCATGCCGGTTAGCTCGCAGACCAGCGATTGGAACTCGAACATGGTCTGGAGCGTGCCCTGGCTAACCTCCGCCTGGTAAGGGGTGTACGAAGTATAAAACTCCCCGCGGGAGATAATCTGGCCGACCACGCTGGGAATGAAATGCCGGTAGGCCCCGGCCCCCAGGAAACAGGAATAGCTTTCCAGGTCGGCGTTTGCCTGGGAGAGCGACCTCATCTCCGCCAGGAGCTCCATCTCCGAAAGCGCCGGCGGCAGGCGCAAAACAGGCCGGCGCCGGGCCTCCGGTATATCGTTAAAGAGGTCCTCCACCGACCCAACCCCTATGTCCGCCAGCATGGCCTGCCGGTCAGCCTGGGTATTGGGGATATAGGTCAATGGCCCTCTCCGAAGGTCTCCTCGTATTTCTGGCTGGTCAGCAGGTTCTCCAGCTCGGCCAGGTCGTCTGGCGCAAGCTTGACCATCCAGCCCTCATCAAGGGGTGAGAGGTTTACCAGCTCGGGGCGGTCCAGGAGGCCGCCATTGGTATCCGTCACCACGCCGCTAATCGGTGAGTACAGGTCGGAGACGGCCTTGACCGATTCCACAACGCCCAAGCGGTCGAATTGCTTAAGGTGCGCTCCTACGGCCGTCATCTCCACGAAAACCACGTCGCCCAGTTGCTCAGCGGCGTGGGCGGAAATGCCCACCACCGCGGCGCCGTCATCTATTCGCACCCATTCGTGGGTTTTAGCATACCTGTACTCCGACAGTTTACTCATATTTCTCCTCGAGCACACGTAGAGACGCCCCGCTGGGCGTCTCTACACGGTACATCAAATGCCCCTAGCGCGCATGCATAGACACCCCAACAGCCATTTGTAGAGACGCCCCGCTGGGGCGTCTCTACGCGGTCCGCTTATAAAACGGCCGGGCGACCACCTTGGCCCGAACAAACTTATCCCTGATGTGGATATCCAGCTCGGTGTCCGGCGCAGATAGCTCCGCGGGAACGTAACCCATCCCTATGTCATAGCGTAATACGGGCGAGTAGTTGCCGCTGGTAACCCTTCCCACCTCCCGGCCTTCGACTAAAATGGAATAGCCGCTGCGGGGAACCGCCCGTTCAAGCATCCTGAAGCAGACCAGCCGGCGCTGCGGGCTACGCTCCTGGTCCTTCAATAGGGCCTCCCGTCCGATAAAGTCGCCCTTACCCAGCGCCACAACCCATTCCAACCCCGCTTCGTGCGGATGCGTTCGGGGGTCAAGCTCATTTCCGTAGAGGGCCAGCGCCGCCTCTAGCCGGAGGGTGTCTCGCGCCCCCAGGCCGCAGGACTTGACGCCGAAGCCCAGGATGGCCCGCCAGGCCGTCTCGCCTACCTCCGCATCGGCCACCAGCTCAAAGCCATCCTCGCCGGTATAGCCGGTGCGGGAGAACCAGACCGGCTTCCCCAATATCGCTTCTTCCCGGCAGCCAAACCGGGGCAATCCCGTGACCTCCGGCGGCGCCAGCCGTGCCAGCAACGTGGCCGACTCGGGCCCCTGCAAAGCCAGCATCACCGTCTCGGCGGTCCGATCCTCGATGCTAACCTCGTAATCCGAAGCCAGCCGCCTGATCCAGGCGGTGTCAGATTCGGTATTGGCGGCGTTCAACGCCAGAAGGAATTCATCCTCCGTCCGGTGATAGACCACCAGGTCATCCAGGATGCCGCCGTCCTCCTTGCACATGAGGGTATATTGGGCGCGACCGGACCGGGCCTTAGTCAGATCGTTGGTGAAGGCCTTTTGAAGAAGCCCGAAGGCCCCCGGCCCTCGCACCACTATCCTTCCCAGGTGGCTGACGTCAAAGAGGCCTGCGGTGCTACGGACGGCGCGGTGCTCTTCCAGGATACTATTAAACTGGACAGGGAGCTCCCATCCTGAGAATTCCACCATCTGGGCGCCGGCCTGGCGGTGTAGGGGATAGAGAGACCCTCGCTTGAGGGCCATAGCTAGACTCCTTTGGGCGCTTTTGTCTAGTGTACGAGGCAGGATTGAGCGTTGTCAAGGCGAACGTATTTCAGCGGTCAGCCGTCAGCGGTCAGCAGTCAGCAGTCAGCCTTTAGCAATCAGCCGTCAGCAATTAGCAATCAGCCGTCAGCTTTCAGTCCTCATAGGCTGGCTAGGTGAGCGCCCTAAAGAAAACAACTGACGACTGACAACTGATAACTGATAACTGATAACTGATAACTGATAACTGATACGGCATGAAAGTCCGCTAAGCAGCCACTACCCTACATCCGTTATCCGATCCTCTCATCCGTTATCCGTTGGGAAACGTCCACCACCGGGTGCTGTGTGCTTTGCCTTCCAAAAAGCCGGCGCACTCCCCCCTGGATGTCGTCCATGAAAGTGTATATCGCTGGGACCAGGACCAACGACAAGAGCATCGAGCTGATCAACCCGCCGATAACCACCACGGCCATGGGTGACCGGGTCTCCGCTCCATGGCCAATCTGCATCGCCACCGGAAGCATGGCCATGACCATAGCCCCTGTGGTCATTAGAATAGGGCGCAGCCTGGTGGGGCCGGCCTCGAGAATGGCCTCGTTTCGCTTCAATCCCCGGCCACGAAGGGTATTGGTATAGTCCACCAGGAGGATGGCGTTCTTGGCCACCAGGCCCATCAGCATTATCAGGCCGATCATGGAGGCGAGGTTCAGGGTCTGTCCGGTAACGGCCAGCCCGGAGAAAGCCCCCACCAGGGAAACCGGCAACGAGAACATGATCACCAATGGGTACAACATAGACTCGTAGAGAGCTACCATGAGCATATACATCAGCAGTATCGAGAGGGCCAGCGCCATGCCCATGGAGACGAAGCTCTCACCCATCAGCTCCGCTTCCCCGCCCAGGGTTA
>JAUYDP010000355.1 GCA_030691805.1 Dehalococcoidia bacterium
ACCGGCCGGTCGCCGAAAGCCCGGCAAAAAATTCCCATTCTTTCAGCCAGTTTGTCGATGAATTCTTTTTGCCTTTTTTCTTCAATAACTTTTTTGGGATGTTCGCCGATTTCCGCCATCATAAATTCGGCTCGCAGAAGCCCGACGCCGTCCACGTTTTTGCCGGCCAGCGCCTCCGCCAGCGAATAATCGGCCAAATTGACATAGAGTTTGGTGGCGGTTCTCAAACCAAAAGTATCGCTTTTGGTATCGGAGGAAAAAATCGGCTCAATAATTTTTGCTTTTGATTTTAAACCGCCCTTATAAATTTTTCCGTTAGTACCATCAACCGTAATGACATTATTATTTTTTAAAACTTTGGTGGCAATTTTCGTGCCGACAATACAGGGAACTCCCAGCTCCCGGGAAACAATCGCCGCGTGAGATGTCAGCCCACCTTTATCGGTGACGATCGCGGAAACTTTTTTCATGGCGGGAACGAAATCGGGAGTGGTCATGGAAGTGACTAAAACATCACCGGTTTTAACTTTTCTTATCTCTTTTTTTGAATTAATTAAAACAACCGGTCCCCAACCGATGCCCGGGCTGGCGGGCTGGCCGGAGAGAATTTCCGTCTTTTCACTAATCTCGTTCGTTACTACTTTCATTTGTTTAACTTCCTGGCTGTTTTCTTTGGACTCCTTAAGAGTGGTCACCGGCCTGGTTTGCACAATGAAAATGCGCCTTTTTTTATCCAGACAAAACTCAATATCCTGGGGGAAAAAGTAATGTTGGTGAAGCGATTGGGCCATTTTTGCCAGTTTAACGGCTTCTTTGTCGCTTATTTTCGGTTTGTTTTGTTTGGAGCGGGGAACTTCGGTCTTAATCGTCCTATCGTTAACTTTAATCAACTGCACTTTTTGGACGGAAGGGATTTTGCGGATAATGGAAAAATCGGACTTGTCAATTAAATAATGATCGGGGGTAACTTCTCCCTGGACAATCAAGTCCCCCAGCCCGTAGATCACGTCCACCACGATTTTGTTTTTTTCACCGCTAACCGGGTCGCAGGTAAAAATAATTCCCGAAAGAAGGGATTGAATCATTTTTTGAACCGGAATGGCCAGGCCGACCTTGAAGTGGTCAAATCCTTTTTCTTCGCGGTAAAAAATCGCCCTGGCTTCGAAAAGAGAAGCCCAGCACTGGCGAACGGCTATCATCAGCCTGGCATCACCTTTAATATTAAGAAAGGTCCTTTGCTGTCCGGCAAAAGAAGCATTCGGCAAATCTTCCGCCGTGGCGGAGGAACGGACTGCCACGTAAACATCTTTTAAACCGCTGAGTCTGGCGTAAGCCTTTAAAACTTCATTGGAAATTTCGGAAGGAATGGGAGAACTGACAATCAGTTTTTTTATTTTGTCGGAGGCGTCGGTATACGATTCGGGCCGGTTTTTGTCGGTTAATTTTAAATATTCTAAAATTTTGTCTTTTAAGTTGTTTTCTTCGATAAAGTGAAAGTATGCCCCGGCGGAAATATTAAATCCGGGAGGAACGGGAATACCA
>JAUYDP010000462.1 GCA_030691805.1 Dehalococcoidia bacterium
TGGTGGTTACCGGGGGCACTACTGGGTACCCCAAGGGAGTCCCGCGAACCCACAACGAGCTTCTTTGCCACGCCAGCAATTGGGCACGGGTAATGGAGACCACCCCGCAGAGCACCTTTCTGGTGCCCGTGCCCATGACCCACGTGTTCGGCCTGGTGGAGGGATTCTACATCCCTTTGACCAACGGGGCCACTCTGGTACTGGTGGACCGTTTCGACCCTCTGGAAGCCCTGCGCCTTATCGAACAAGAGAAGGTAACCCATGCCCTCCTGGTGCCGGCTGTAATCGTCTCGCTGCTGCATTACCCCGGCCTGGACCGGTTCGACACCAGCTCGCTGCGGGTAATTATCACCGGCGGGGGGCCATGCCCGGAGGAAGCTATTCACCAGGCCAAGACCCGTCTGGGATGCGCCGTCATCAGCCAGTATGGCATGTCCGAAGGCCCTCTCTCGACCACTCTATTGAGCGACCCTCCGGAGGTGGTCTCCGTAACCGTTGGATCGCCCCACTGCGAGGGATCAGAAATTAAGATCGTGGATGAGGAACGAAGGCCCCTGGCCTCAGGGGAGACCGGGGAGCTGGCGTTCCGCGGCCCTTCCCTCTTCCAGGGTTACTACGAGGAGCCGGCCTATACGGCAGCCGCCTTCGATGAGGAGGGCTGGTTCTATACCGGAGACCTCTGTTTACGGGACGCCAGGGGCAACCTGCGCATCGTCGGCCGCAAAAAGGATATCATCAAGCGAGGAGGCGAGACAGTGATGCCGCGGGAGATCGAAGAGTTGCTCTATACGCATCCCAAGGTGCTGAACGCCGCCGTTATCGGAATGCCCGATGCCCGCCTGGGGGAGCGCGTCTGCGCCTATGTGGTGCCTAATGTTGGGGAGGAGATCACCCTGCCGGAGATAGTGCAGTTCCTGAAGAAGAAGGGCCTGGCCACCTTCAAGCTGCCGGAGAGGTTGGAGGTGGTGGCCGAGCTTCCCATCACGCCGCCTTCCAAGGTCCAAAAGAACGTGCTTAGGGAGGATATCGTCCGTAAGCTGAAGGCGGAAGGCAAGGGATAAGACCCCAGTAGCCTTGCCCCCGCCATCCGTATATCACGTCATTCATTAAAATGGAGGTTATGCAAGATGCCAATTATTAGGGTCGAGATGTTTCCTGGCAGGACCAAGGAGCAGAAGGCGAAGCTGGCCGAGGCCATTACCCAGGTAATGGTGGACATAGGAGGCGCGCCCCGGGACCATACCTGGGTCGTCTTCCGCGAGGAGCCAAAGGAGAACTGGGCCATCGGAGGGAAGCTGTCGGGTTAGAGCCTGGCACGGCCGCGCGTTCGGACCCGCGGTTAGCCGGCAGCGCCGTCCTGTTTGATCAACTCTAGCTCGATGCTGATGTTAACCTGATCGCCAACCAAAAAGCCTCCGGTCTCGAGCGGGCTGTTATAGGTCAGCCCCCAGTCTTTTCGGCTAAGCTTGGCGGTGGCGCTGAAGCCGGCGCTAACTGTGCCCCAGGGGCTCTTGGCCTTCCCGGCGTATTCCACATCTAGGACAACTTCTCGGGCGAGGTCACGGATGGTCAGGTCGCCAATCATACGGCCATGGGAGGCATCTATCATCTCCACGCGCCTGCTCTTATAGCGCAGTTGGGGGAATTTCTCGGCGTCCAAGAAGTCGGGCGACCTTAAGTGAGTATCACGCTGCGGCTCCTTGGTGTTGATACTAGCCGCCTCGATTTGGACTTCTACGCTGGAGCGAGCCGGGTCCTCTTCGTCGAACTCGACGGCGCCGGTGAAATCCTCAAACCGGCCACGCACGTTCGAAATCATCATATGCCGAACAGAAAACTGAATCTGGGAATGAGCGGGATCGATTTTCCACGTCATTGTATTATTCCTCCTGTTGTTGATGTCTGTTTGTTGTTACGAGCTATAGTCTCGAATCGCTAACAAATCGGCCCAATAACCCGGATAACTGCTCGCGATCACTTGCTGACAAGCCCTCCAGAATCTGGCGCTCGGCCTCCTCCAGGGCCCGGCGTCCCGCCGAGTAACTTTGCCGGCCTTCCTCGGTGATGGCAGCCAGTACGCTTCTGCGGTCCGCGGGGTCGTTGGCCCGGCGCACCAAGTTATCGGCCTCCAGCCGGTCCACCAACTGGGTAACGTTCGACTTCACGCAACCCAGCCTCTCTCTGAGTACACCCAGCGGCAATGGTCCGTCTGCCTGAATAAGGTTGTGCAGCACGCCGAGCTTAGGGAGCGAAAGGCCGTAATGCTCCAGAGCATCATTCAACCGCTCGTCGATCAGGCGCCCAACCGATACCAGCGCCTGAAGTAGAGAACCAGTCTCCCGGCTCCCAGCCTCACTCATTTCGTTCATCTATGGACTATACACCATTGGACTAATTTTGTCAAGAGTACTTTGTCCCCCGGCGCACGTTATGCTATAATTCGAGCGGTTTTGTGTCAGGAGAAGGGAGTTGCAGGTAGCCCTTATTCGATATACGCCTCAGCCGGAGGAAACAGTGGCGGCGGCAGCCCGCCTGTGCTACTCCAAGGTCGGGGCTATGGAAATCCTGGAGAAGATGGACCCGGGCCAGGCAGACAGGCTGCTCAGCCAGTTGCTCTCCTCTGGGCACTTATCCCCTTTCGAGCACGTTAGCTTCACCTTCGCCATCGAGGGCCTCTCCCGAGCGGCCAGCCACCAGTTGGTACGCCACCGGATGGCCAGCTACAGCCAGCAGAGCCAACGCTATGTTTCCATGAAGAAGCTGGAATGGGTCACGCCATCTACCATTCAGCGGAAGCCAGAGACCGCCGCAACCTTTCAGGCCTTGGTGGAAGAGGTCCACCGCTTCTACTGCCGGATGCTGGAGCTGGGAGTACCCGCCGAGGACGCCCGCTACATCCTTCCCAACGCCGCCTGCACCAACCTGGTAATGACCATGAACGCCAGGGAGTTGATACACGTCTGTTCCGTCCGCCTCTGCCTTCACGCCCAATGGGAGATACGGGAGCTTTTTACCAGGGTCAAGTCCGAGGTGGAGGTTGTAGCCCCACGTATTGGGGCGGAGCTTTTGATTAAGTGCGACCGGCTGGGCTACTGCGACGAGAAAGAATCATGTGGCCTTTACCCTACAAGGGAATCTACGCCCCAGCCGGCGGCAGCCCGTTAGCCTTAATCGAAATTCAACGCAGAGAACACAGAGAACGCAGAGAACCTTATTAAAATCTCTGCGATCTCCGCGGTCTCTGCGTTAATAAAAGGCACCATCTGACCAATAAATCACCCGGAGGCCACCATCCATGCCTGAACTGACGGTTAAGAGCGCCACCGCGGACTTTTTGGAAGCCCTGGCCAGCTCGGCCCCTACGCCAGGGGGTGGCAGCGTGGCGGCCCTGACAGGGGCGCTGGGAGCAGGGCTAATCAGCATGGTCTGCAACCTCACCCTGGGCAAGGAGAAATACAAAGGCGTAGAAGCCGAAGTAGCCCGGCTCCTGGAGGAAAGCGAAAAGCTGCGCCTCGAGCTGATGGCGCTTATCGAGGCGGATATGGGCGTATACGGCAAGCTATCCGCGGCCTACAAGCTGCCCAAGGACACGGACCAGGATAAGGCCGCCCGAACTAAAGCAATTCAGGAAGCCTTGAAGGAAGCTACCGGGGTCCCCCTGGCTATCGCCCGGGCCTGCGCCAAGGTGGTGGACCTCTGCCCTCCGGCAGGAAAGGTTGGTAACGTGGGCGCCATCAGCGACGTTGGAGTGGCTGTCCTTCTGGGCGAAGCGGCCCTACGCAGCGCCGCCTTGAACGTGGCTATTAACCTGGGAAGCCTGAAGGACGAAGCCTTCGTGCAGGCTACACGTCGTGAGATGGACCAGCTCATGGCAGGTAAGGCGGATCTAAAGGAGTTGGTCTACCAGGATGTTATGGCCAGGCTTTAGAGATTCCGGGCCGGACCAATTGTACGACACAGGGATTCCCGAACTGTCATTCTGAGCGAAGCAATGTCATTCTGAGCGAAGCGAAGAATCTCACCCGCCCCGAACAAAGACCTGCTGATTCGGAGTGCGCGAGATTCTTCGCCTCCGCTTCGTGGTGGCTAACCGGGCGTTGGGAGACAGCCCCGCTCCGGCTCACCATGACCTGTTGATTTCCGCTGTGGCGAAGCACTAACCCGGCCCTTTGAGAAGGAGCAGTAAATTGACCGCCAATTTGTTAGACGGGAGGGCCCTGTCCCAGAAAATGAAAGGGGATCTGGCCCAGGAAGTGCAGGGTTTCCTGGCCCAGCACGGCTATGCTCCCACCCTGGCTGTCCTGCTGTTAGGGGAAGACCCCGCCTCCCAGTCCTATGTAAAGGCCATTAATAAGGCCTGTAGCGACGCTGGAATAGGCTGCAACCAGATCGTGCTTCCCGCCACTACTACCGAGGGCCAGCTTAAGGCCCAGCTCAGGCAATTTAACGAGGATCCACGCACCAGCGGCGTCATCGTCCAGATGCCGCTGCCAAAGCCTCTGACCCAGAATATGGTGACGGACGTGCTCTCCCCGGACAAAGATGTAGACGGGATATGTCCCGCCAACGCCGGGCTGCTGGCATTGGGACAGGAAGGTTTTGTGCCAAATACCCCCAATGGCGGGCTGGCCCTGCTCAAGGGCTATGGCATTGACCTGGTGGGAAAGAGGGCCGTGGTGGTGGGCCGGAGCAACATAGTCGGCAAGCCACTGGCCCTTCTCCTCCTCCAGGAGCACTGCACCGTGACCATCTGCCATACACGGACCCGGGACCTGCCCGCAGTGACCAGGGAGGCGGATATCCTGGCAGCGGCCATCGGCCGGGCCGGCGCGGTCACTGGCGACATGATCAAGCCGGGCGCGGTAGTTTTAGACTTCGGTATCAACCCGGGGGAGAAGGGCTTTGTAGGTGACGTTGATTTCGAGGCCGCCAAGGAGATCGCCTCCTGGATAACCCCCGTCCCCGGGGGAACCGGCCCCATGACCAACGTCATGCTCATGCGAAACACCCTGCGGGCCGCTCGAAAGGCGGCATCCCGTTAGCCAACCAAGAGATCACCACAGTTCCCCATGCCCGTTGGGGCACCACCGAGCATGAAAATCCTGTCCCGCAGAAGTGGAACAGGCGTCCCGCCTGTTCGCACAGGCCAGAGGCCTGTGCCACCTGGGGCTATTTTCATACCAGAGAGCAGAGAGAACGCAGAGAACCTTATTAAATACTCTGTGCGCTCTGTGATCTCGGTGGTAAAAAATAGGTCGAACAAGCTACTATTCCAAATCTAACAAGGAGATTCGATGCCTTACGATGCCACTAAGATGCAGGACTGGG
>JAUYDP010000431.1 GCA_030691805.1 Dehalococcoidia bacterium
TCATCGATTGGGATCGCCTCAAGCGCTCGCTTCAAGCGTTCTGCGGCTTCTTGCTCCCCGTAATTCCCGCCTCGGAAGAGTATCAACCCAGGAGCTTCGGCCTGCGTCAAAGCCAGTAACCGGGGGTAATCCAGATCAGCGGTGATGACCACGCGCTGCTCAATCCGAGCTCTCTGCAAGATATCTATATCTGGTGATCGCTCCAAGCCCATGTGCAAAGCATGAACGGCGTCGTGACCCCATTGTGTAAGCTGCTGGGCTAGTGCTGGCGAAAGGGGCATGTCAACGAGAAACTTCACCTTGCAAGTTCTACGGTCTCATCTTCTGCAAGGTAAGCCGCATAACGTAGCACTTCTTTGATATCTTCGGCCTCCAGGTATGGGTAGGCGGTGAGAATGGTCTCCCTAGTTTCTCCAGATGCAAGCAGCCCAAGCAGGCGCGAAACTGGAAACCGAAGGCCCCGGATACAGGGCTTTCCGGTACACACCTGAGGGTCTACCGTGATGCGCGTGAACTGCATGGTTGCACCTCAACATTCCGTACAGCTTTTGTACTTCTTCAAGCTTCATAGGAACTGCCCTGCGCTCATTATGGCACAGGCGATCCAATTGCGTACAGGGGGTCCTGTGGGTCTAGCTAACGGGGTAACAACACGAAGCCTTCGCGGTGGAAATCTTCATCAAAGCCGAAAACCTGTGCGTCCAGAGATTTGGCAAGTACCACGGTAGTGCAGTCAACAAAGCTAAGTCCTCGCCCGGTTCTTTGCTTCAACAAGTCCCACGCTTCCCAGTGGGTGCGCCTCGTAGCCCAAATGATCCTGATGGTATCTCTTACCGACTCCGCAAACCTTTCCAGGATAGGATAGCCTAATCGCCGGTGAATGAGAGCGGCGGCCTCCGTGAAGACGTATGATGACGTGTAAAGCTCTACCGCTTCGTCCACCAGTTGTTGGTACTGAAGACGTGCTCTGGAATGGAATTCATCTGAATTCGAGGCCAAAGCATAAAAGGCCGACGTGTCCACGATTACCCTTTCACCGGCCAAAGGCGTCCTCCAGGTAGAAATCATGCCTGCGGGCAACATCTGAGTCCGTATCTGAATCAGCTCCCACAAAAGACAGAGCTTTCTGCCTTAGCGAATATTCTCTGGGGTCGAAAGATATCTTAATGAGCTTTCTGTCCCAGGTGAGAGATAGTACTATTCCCCTGGCAAGGGTAAAGGTGTGATGCTCTGGCTTTCCCTTTTGAAAGTACATCGTCCTCTCTTCCCTCTCGATTAGAGGGAACTGAAGGACTTTCTCCAAAAGAACCAGTAAAGTGTCTTTAAAAGAGGCGGCTTCTTCCCTCAGGGTTGCTGCGCTCTCCAATGCCTCTACAGCCTCTTCCTTTGAGATGCCGGTGTTCTTCCATTTCTCTAGGATCGAAATGAGCATCTTGAGCCGGTAATCCCTTTCCCGCTCACCCAAATAGTAATAGTGCAGACTCTCTGCATTCGATGGAGACCGCTTTGGAGTGAGGCGCTCGTCTAGCTTAGCCGCGATCTCGGGGAACATTGACCATACATCGTCCGGAGTTTCTTGGAAGGCCTTGGCTAGCACAGCAATCAGTTCCTCGTTCTCTTTTTGTCCCGGTTTTCTCCGCTTGCTCACTTTCGGCTCTGTCACCTTAGATCACCCCTTTCCGCTTCGGATTGTCAAATGCACGTTCTCTTGAATTCCATAGCCAAGTTCAACACGACGTTGGCGATACGATAAGAGCCGCCAAGACCTAGCTTGCTCTGTAGGAGAGCCTTCTCAGGAGTATCCGCCTTATTCTCCGCCCACGAATGTTCGCCCCCATACTTCTCTCGAACGCTTGGCCACTCAGGATATGACAACGCCTCACCCGGATAATCGTAGTCGGAAACTATGTATAATGGTTTCCAGTCTCCGATCCATGAATCAAAGGGCTGGTAGCGAGCCGGTTTGTTGTAAATCTGGAAAGCTCGTTTTTGATGGTCTTTCCTGCTGATATCAATTCTATTAAGAATACTCCCCCCAAATTTTATGGGCAAGCGTGCCTTGGTGACTTCCTCTAACGAAGCTATCTTTGTCGTTATCATCTCTACCCCGAATACGGAAAGCGCTTCCGGAATAAGGGGGGCGATCCAGTAATCATTACATAGTATGGCGTTTGACGTGACTATGGAAAGGCTCGGAGGACAGTCGATAATTATCCAACTGTATTGCTCTTTGATCCTTTGAATGTGCGACCCAAGAACCGTGTGGAGCTCTATCGCAGGTTTCGGAGCGCCTGTGAGCCGGCACTCAAGAATATCCTCGTCAAGCCGTCCCAAGTCAGGACCGCTCACTATGGTGTGTAGGTTGATGTTTCCATAGATGTTGGAGCAGTCCTTTACTATGGCTTGACCGATGTCCCAGTTCGTGCCAACAAGGGCGGACTTGAACATATGGTATACTGATTTGCCTTGATTCCCGAGTTCTGTTACCTTCGCTACGGGGAGCAGCGCGCTCGACATATTGTATTGCGGATCTACATCCACCAGCAGTACCTTTTGCCCACCGCCCCCAAAAGCCAACCACTCGCCGATAGCCAACGCCAGCGTTGTCTTCCCCACTCCACCCTTGAGATTGATGAAGCTTACCACCTTTGCAGGCATGGCCGTTCACCTCCTGGCGCATTTCCCCGGTGGGCCTATTGTATCAGTTCCAGCCCCCCCATATACGGCCGCAGCACTTCCGGCACCACGACCGTGCCGTCAGGCTGGTAGTAGTTCTCCAGGACCAGGGCGAAGGTGCGGCCGACGGCCAGGCCGCTGCCGTTTAGGGTGTGGGGGTAATCTACCCGGCCCCCGGGAGACGGACGGTAGCGGATGTTGGCCCGGCGGGCCTGGAAGGCCTCGAAGTTGCTACAGGAGGACACCTCGATGTAGCGACCCTGCGCCGGGGACCAGGCCTCCAGATCGTATTTCTTGGCGGCGGCAAAGCCGGTCTCGCCGCTTGACATAAGGCTGACGCGATAAGGGATGCCCAGCTCAATGAGGACGTCTTCGGCGTCCGAGGTCAGCTTCTCCAGCTCGTCATAGGAATTCTCTGGCTCAACAATCTTGACCAGCTCCACTTTATCGAACTGGTGCACACGGATGACGCCTCTGGTGTCCTTTCCCGCTGCCCCGGCCTCCCGGCGGAAACAGGCGCTGTAGCAAACGTAATTGAGCGGCACCATACCTGGCTCCAGGATCTCGTCCCGGTGCAGGTTGGTTACGGGCACCTCTGCCGTGGGGATAAGGAAGAGATCGTCCTCGTCGCAGTGGTAGAGGTCATCCGCGAACTTGGGAAGCTGGCCGGTGCCGGTCATGCTCTCCCGGGTCACAAGATAGGGCGTCGCCACTTCTTTATATCCGTGCTTGTTAATGTGCAGGTCCAGCATCCAGTTTATAAGGGCGCGCTCCAGCCTTGCGCCCAGACCCATTAGGATGAAGAAACGGGAGCCGGAGATCTTCACGCCCCGCTGGAAATCCACCAGGCCAAGCCGCTCGCCTATCTCCCAGTGAGGAAGGCAGTGAGGTGGCATAAGGGTTTCGCCAAAGGTACGGACCACTACATTTCCACTATCGTCCCGCGCCGCGGGCACGCTGGGATGTACGATGTTGGGTATGGTCAAAATAAGGTCACGAAGCCGCTCGTCTATTTCGGAGACCCGCTGGTCTAGTGTTTTGATGCGGTCTCCCACCTCCCGCATCTCCTGCAAGAGCGCCGGCGGACGCTCCTTTGTCCCGGCCAGGTCCTTGCTCACTGCGTTGCGGCGCGCCCGCAAGTCCTCCACCTGGTGAAGCAGCTTCCGCCGTTCCTCATCCAGACAAAGAAGGTCGTCTAAGGGCGCTTCCTCGAAGCGCTTTGTCAGGCTTTCCCGTACCAACTCGGTGTTCTCTCGGATGAATTGCAGGCTAAGCACGGTCTGGCTCTGTGGCGCGGAGTTGCGGGAAGAGAATGACTTCTCTAATGGAGGTATTGTTTGTAAAAAGCATAACCAGCCGGTCAATTCCCAGGCCCAGGCCGCCGGTGGGGGGCATCCCATGCTCCAGGGCCGTCAGGAAGTCCAAATCCATAGGCTGGGCTTCTTCATCGCCAGCCTCCTGGGCCAGGG
>JAUYDP010000038.1 GCA_030691805.1 Dehalococcoidia bacterium
GGAGTAGGTCTCTACCCAGAAGGCCCGGTAGACATCCGGCTGGGCCAGGGATGGGAGCTTGTAGGCGACGCCGGATCCTGCGCTGGCGCCGGTGATCTCCGCCAGGGCGGACCAGGTATCGGCGCCCTGGCTATAGCCGTCTCCATAGATGCAGGACCACACCCTGGGGTGGGTAGTGGTCACCTCCGTACCGGTGACGATGATGTTGAAGTCGTTGGCATAGTAGATGGCGAGGCCGGTAATGGAGGCGGCGGAGTTAGTCCAGGCGGCCTGTGCGCCCCAGGCGCCTCCGGAGCGCTTGACCTTGTAGAGGGTAGCGCCCTGATCATAGATCACCAGGACATCCCCGTTGGACTTCATGGCGGCGGCAATGAAGCTAGAGATGGCGCCGCCCGCGGCGGTGATCGCTGTCCAGGCCCCCCAGGTGGCCCCTGAGTCGGTGGAGGCGCTGGCGTAGACCTTACGGTCAGTGAAGTTAGCGTAGAAGGCCCATACGGAGGCGCCCGAGCTGCAGATGGCGACGCAACTGACATCGGAGCCTGTGCCTGCTGGCCAGGTGGCGAAGTTGGAAGCGGGGCCCGGGCTGGTGGTGCGCTGGATCTGGACCTGGCCGGCGTTAACACGGATCCGCAACAGGGAACCGTCTGCGGGCTGGGTGGCGCCATGGGAGACCTCGGCCTCGGCGCCGGTGTAGAGCCTCTCCCAATCCAGCCGGCCGACACCACCGATCTTGCGGATGGCGCGAACGCGGACGTAGGGCGCGGCGGATGCGCTCTTCTGGGCGGCGGTCAGGGCGGCGGAGAGGGTTCTCATTGTTTCTCGTTATTAACCACAGAGTACACAGAGAGCACAGAAAAATATTAAAGAAATCTCTGTGACCTCTGTGGTCTCTGTGGTAAATATATTAGGGAGAATCAACCTGGTAGCCTACCGGTGGCCTGCCTGGGGGTGGCGCCCTGGGCGCCATGGACGGCCAGGGCCAGGGACATCAGGTAATCATCATGTCCCTCGCGGGGGTCCACGTAGAAGTTCATGGCCAGGTTCGGTCGAATGGCTGACCTGGCCAGCTCCATCTGCTTCCAAAATTCTCTGGCATTTTCATCAGCCCCGGCATACATCTTGAGCCGGCCGGCGTTTACCGCCGCCAGGAGGCCGAAAGCCAGCTCACTTTTACTCGAAGAGGTAAAAGTGAACGGCTCCACAACAGACCGAAGGGCGGACTTGAGGAAGGATGCCACGCCGGCGCCAATGCCGGTGGCGTCCACCACTACCGCCTTACACTTCCAAACATTGCGGATTATATCGAGCAGCGTCTGAAACAAGGCAGAATGCCTGGTACCCACGTCTGCGAAGTGGTCCAGGACCTGGATCGAAGGAGCGATGCGACCGATAGGATCTGATCCCCAAGTAACCCTGGCTAGCGTCAAGACGGTGGAATCCCTGGGCCGTACAACGGCCAGGGGTTCATCGCTATCTTCGTCAGCGCCGGCCAGGTCAAGTCCAGCGACATGAATTCCGCCGGCGGGAAACCGCTGGCGCTGGTGGTCCCCGCGAAGTTGGACGACCTGCGCCGTTGTGAACAACCGGCCGGCTCTCCCCAAGGGAAGAAGCCGGTACTGGGTCCGGAAAAGAGGGTGGTCCTCGCCCAAACGTTCTCGCTCCGAGCGTACGTACTCCCCATATTCAGGGACGTACTGAGCGATATGCTCCCAATCGAACCGGAAGTGCCTACGAACTCCGTCACGGACCTCCGCCTCCAAATTCACCTGCTTGATCTGCTCTAGTAAACTAAGGTCATCCCAGGGTGTTCCGTATAAAACGGTCGTGCTATTAGTGGAGCTAGCCATGGGACGGAAGTCTTTGGAGTAGCGGTCCGATGGGACGTCCTGGGCCTCATCTATCTCCAGAAGGATCCCGGCGGTATGGCCAATCACTGAGGCTGTTGAATCAGCCGACAAGAACACTTGCCTGGCCCTGCCAAGACGGATGGCATAGCCATGGTCCTGCTTCCAGACTCCCTGAAAACCTGACTGGTCCAGGCGATCCCTGAGCCTGGCCAAGGAGATCAATGCCTGGGGCCGGAAAGTAGGCGATGCCTTGATAGCATCACCACCTTTGAGCATATGCAAAACTAAAAGTAGAAGCTCGAGTTGAGCAGACATCTCATTCTTCCCACCCTGGCGGGAAACCTCCACAGAGAAGGTCAGGCCCGCCCGGGCCTGGACAGATCGGAGCACCGCATGAAGAATCTCAATCTGGTAGGGGCGAAGGATGGGAAGGGTCATGGGTTGTCGAGACCGACTCGGTTTTCAAAACCGAGTCGGTCTGGAGCTAACGTATCCACCTTCGAGGGCGGACACCAGGTCCGCCCCTACATCAAGGCCCCCAATCGGTAGACTGGGAATCCGCCGGCAATGCCGGCGAATAGAGCAGATTAGATCGAACTCTGGAATGCTCCCCCAGGTCCTGGCATGATTTCCTGAATTCCTCCAGCCGGTTAATGGCAAACTGGCGATAGAACTCATAGGTCCTTTCCCCTCCAACGTTTACACGATTTGTGGCATAGCTAGCCCATTCCATGGCAGCATAGCCGGCGGCTCCGGTAGCAATGAGGTCCTCCGCCCAAGCAGGGATAGTAGAGGAATTGGCGTCCAGCGTATGCAGCTTATTCCAGAAAACATATACGTTTTCCACACCTGCCGGCGTTCGATCTCCGAGTAACGAAAGGGTTGTTGACCAGAGAAAGAAACGGCAATATTCCGGTGGCCACTTATCTACTGGATATTCAACTCGCTCTATGGTGATCATCTCCGTCAACGTAGAAACCGAGATGGTCCTAACATTAGCCGTAGTTGTGAGCGTGTTCTTCTGCTGATTGGGGATAAACCTTGAGAACTCTTTAACGGCCCGGGCGATAGCCCGATCTACTTCATCGTTGGTCCATCGGTAAGCATTGGAATCCTCGTCATGGAGGTCCCTCCGGACGTCACCGCGAATGGTGGAAAGAGTTGTTGCCATATTTCACCCAGTCAGCTATCAGCGATCAGCCGTCAGCGATCAGCCGTCAGCTTTCAGTCTTCATAAGTTGGCGAGATGAGCACCCCAAAACTGATAACTGATCACTGACAACTGATCACTGATAGCTGATTTAGGCCGGCTCCAGCCAGACGGTGATGATGCCGGCGAACTCGGCGATGGCGTTGGTGAAATCCAGCGCCAGGCTGTTGCCCTTGTCCATAACCAGGTCAGCCACCGTGGCAGTCAAAGCCGGGGTTAGCACGGTATTGGCCGCTAACCCGGTCTTGAGGTTCAAGGCCGCTGCCAGAAGGTTCTTCTGGGCAGCATTGCCGATACCATCGGTGGTGACGATCTTTTGAACCTGAACGGTTGTGCCGCTGCCGGTAATCTCGGTACTCGAAGCTACAACTTCGATGGAGACCACCCGGACCCGTTCCCTGGCCACGAAGAAATAGCGGTCCGTGTCATAGGTGGCATCTATGACGCCGGACTGGACGGCGAACCGCTCAAGCGAACGCTCCGGCTCCACAAAGATATCCGTGGCATTTAAGGCGAAGCCGACCCGTTGCCGCTGAGTGGCGCTGGGCGTGGTGGTGTAACTACCTGCGGTATCAGAGAGGTAAACCACGTTCCCCAGAGTAGCGCCCGACAGACCGGAAAGGATCGCTCTCCGGTAGGCAGTAATGGTATCAGCCGATGCGCCCTTTTCGCCGGCTATATAGGCAGCCGGCGCTGGCGTGGCGGCATTGGCATCGGCCAGGGCGCCTGCCTCCGTCAGGAGGTCCCCTGGCTTACAAGCAGCAGCCAGGACGATCTTGATGGCACCAGAACCCCACTGGATGACCCTGGATCCGTCTGTTACATCTGTTAAAGGCATGTTGTTATCCTTTCTGGGCGGACACCAGGTCCTACCCTACCGAGGGCGGATGCTATCCGCCCCTACAATGATGGCCATATAGGGTCGCCCCTACGGTGGACAGACACCAGGTCCGCCCTTACATTGGCGGGAACCAGAACGGGATACCGCATTGTTAATTATGCGGTATCGGGCCCCGATCGGGCGGACACAAGTCCCGCCACTACCGAGGGCGGAGACCAGCTCCGCCCCTACGTTAATCACGGACGCCTAGCAGCCGGGCCAGCTTGAGGGTACTGAAGAGAGCCAGCCCACAGTACCACTTGATCCGGCGCCTGGTGGCATCCTTGGTCTCCAGCGTTCCGATGTTCTCCACCTGGAGGCCCCCATTGTTAAGGCCCGC
>JAUYDP010000130.1 GCA_030691805.1 Dehalococcoidia bacterium
ATGAGAAAAAGTCATATGTGGCTGGGCGAAGTTAAGCCTGGCCGCTCTTCGCCGCCTGTCGTATAAGGCCAAACCTATGTCGCACGGCGGCGTCCGCCGCCTGATGCCTCGCGGCTCTTTCAGTGGACCGAAATCGGTGTCACCTTGTCCAGATGCCAGGCATCCTGGGGCCAGCCATCCACCCAGCTCATCTCCTCCAGGGAATGCCGGGGCCGTGGGTTTCGCTCCTCGTCGGCATAGCCCATCATTATAAGGGCTACCACCCGGACCGGGTCCGGTATTCGTAAAACCTCCTTGATATGCGGCTCATTAAAGATGCCGATCCAGCAGGTAGCCACACCCTGAGCGGTGGCCTCTAACACCAGGTGCTCCAGGGCTACGCCCATGTCCACCAGGTAATAGGGCTGGCCGTGGCGATTGCCCGACTGCCCGGGCAGGGCGCAACCCACGATAACCACCGGACAGACCTTCATGTTATCGCTGCGGCTGGCGCCTTCGCTTATGAGCGCCCGCGTTTCCGGGTCCCTGACCACTAGAAGACGAGAGCACTGGCCGTTGGCCCAAGAAGGAGCCAGCCGGACCGCCTCCAATATGGCCTGCATGGTCTCGTCCGGTATTGGCTTGTCGGTCATCTTCCGGATACTTCGACGGGCGCGTATCAATTCTAGAATGCTTCCCAAAAGTTCCTCCTTGTGCCGGGCGACGAATTTAGTCTGGGGATAAGGCTGCCAGAGCCTAATGTTACCGGCGGCTGGGCATTTCTGTCAAGGCTGCACTGTATGACAGGCTGCATTTTATGGCTGGACTACATGGCTGCACTGCGTGGTTGTGTTTATGTTCTATGAAAGGCCCGCCTATCGAAAGAAAACGGGTGTTTTTTGTCAACAATCTCCTTTGTCGAGACCGATGCAGAGATCAGCGCGATGGAGTAGTATTACACCATAATTATATAGTCAAAGGAGGTATCCCGTGTCAGTTTCTCCCGGTAATTGGCGTAAGGCCAATGTTCGTATGGCTCTGAGCATCAATCTCGGGTGGATCGGAGCCGACCGCTTCTATGACGGCCAGATCTTATGGGGAATCCTGAAGGCCCTAACCCTGGGCGGTCTCGGGATCTGGTGGGTCGTGGACATCCTGTACTACTCCAACCTGGCCGGAAAGGCGGAGCCTGCCCGTGGCTGGTGGTGGCAGAACCTTCGCCTTGGACTGGGTACAGCATGCGGGTTCTTGGGCATTGACCGGATGTACAACGGCCAGGTTGGCTGGGGCATTATCAAGCTAATCACCTTCGGCGGCTTGGGAGTCTGGTGGGTTATAGATAACCTTTACTGGGCCAATAAGGCAGGCAAAGCCGACCCGCAGCGGGGATGGTGGTGGCAGCACGTCAGGCTTGCCCTCAGTGTCACCTTCGGGTATTTCGGCGTTGACCGCGCCTATAACGGACAGATTGGCCTGGCCATCTTGAAGCTGGTCACCCTGGGTGGCCTCGGGGCCTGGTGGATCGCCGATGCCGCCTATTACGCCTGCGTGGCAGGAAGGCGCCAGAGTACATAGCTTCTGTTAATCTAGCAGGAACCAGTCGGCTAGCCGTCCAGCATCTCCAAAATCTCTTCCGGCCCCATGGGCATTCGGCGGATGGGGAGGCCTAAGACCGATTGGAGCGCGCTGCCTACAGCCGGCGCCGCCGCAGTTATTGGGCCTTCCCCGCACTCCTTGGCGCCAAAAGGCCCGTTGGGGTCATGGCTCTCCACGATGATTGTCTCGATTGGGGGAGAGTCCAGGGCTGTGGGTAACCGGTAGTCTATCAGCGACGGATTCATGATTTGTCCGCCATTCATGACTTTTCTCTCGTAAAGGGCCTGGGCCATGCCTGACCAGGCCTGTCCTTCCACCTGGCCCTCAACCGACTGGGGATTAATAGCGAAGCCACAATCGTGGGCAGCCACCACCCGCCCTACCCGAGCCTGCCCCGTCTCCCGGTCCAGCTCCACCTGGGCCACCTGGGCATGGAAGGAGTAGGCCCCGGACATATTGCCCTCCCATGTACGGCGGTCCACCCGCTCGCTGGGGGAGCTATAATAGCCGGTGACGATCAATTGCTCTCCCCGCTCGGAAGCCTGGACGGACGATACCGCCTGGGAATATCCGATGCGCCTGCCCGGCGACCCGCGGACGAAGATATCCCCGTTTTCTACTACCATGTCCTGGGGGCTGGCCTCCAGCAACTCGGAGGCTGCCTCAAACAACCGCTCCTTGACCTGCCGGGCGGCGTCCTTCACTGCGTTTCCTGTCACGAAGGTGCCCCGCTGGGCATAGGCGCCCAGGTCCATCGGCGTCGTCTCCGTGTCCGCTGAGACGACCCGCACCTGATCCACAGCTATCCCCATCTCCTGGGCAGCGATCTGGGCCATGATGGTGTTGGACCCCTGGCCTATGTCCGGGAGGCCCAATAGAAGTATCGCCGTCCCGTCGTTATTGACCCGTATGACCGCGGAGGCTGAATCGTGGAGCGCCCGGCTGCGCCCTCCGGAGGCAGCGCCGCCACACTCCACGCCCAGCCCGCGGCCGGTTTGCCAGCCCGACCTGTCCGCCGCCTTCTCAATGCACTCGTGCAGGCCGCAACTGGTGATGCGCATTTTGCTGGCGGTGATATCGCCCGCCTCCAGGGCATTGAGGCGACGGAGCTCCAAGGGGTCCATGTCCAGTTCTCTCGCCAGAGAGTTAAAAACAGTCGCCACGGCGTAGCGCACCTGGACTATGCCACCGCCGTGGTGCGTGCCAGAGGGTGGGTTGTTAGTGTGGATAAGATAGCCATCGTACTTAACGTTGGGTATGCGGTAGGGGAACGAGCAATAGGCCCCACCCAGATAGATATAGGTCTGTTGCCGGGCGATATAGGCTCCGGCGTCGGACAGGGCCTCAACCGCCAGGGCTTGAAGCCGCCCATCCCTTCTACATCCGGCTCGCACCCGGACCTCCATGGCCGGGCCACCCCGGTAGATAACAAAGTCCTCCTCCCGCGTACATTCCAGGCGCACCGGATTACCGGTCTTCCGCGAGAGAATGGCCGCCAGGTAATGATGGGGCAGGGTACTGTTACGCCCGGAGAAAGCGCCGCCGGTTAGGCGAGCGATAACCCGCACATCGCCCTCACCGAGGCCCAGGTTTTCCGCCAGGTCCTTACGCATGAAATGGGGCGACTGGGTAGGGGACCAAACCGTTAGCTTGCCAGAGGCATCATAGCTCGCCAGCGAGACGTGCCTCTCTAGAAAGCAGTTATAGGATGCTTCCACCAGGAATGTGTTCTCCTGTACAACGTCAGAACTCGCCAACCCCGCTTCCACGTCCCCAAAGTGCATGTGCACCTGGTAAGCGACATTGTCCGGGGTATGAGCATGAATGGCGGGCGCCCCTCTGGCCATACGGAAGTCCAGCAGAGGGGCCAGAGGCTCGTACTCAACCTCGATGAGGGCCAAGGCATCCCGAGCGGCCTCCACGTCCACCGCCGCCACGGCAGCCACCTCCTCCCCTAAATAGACCACCCGTTCCCCTGGTAAGAGGTACTGGTCGGCGCCTATCTGCACCCTACCGATGTCGCTAGAGGTTATGACCGCACGCACACCAGGCGCCCGGCGAGCGCGGGAGGCATCCACTTTCACCAGGCGGGCATGGGGGTAGGGGCTGCGAAGCACCCCGGCATGGAGCATCCGTGGGAGGGCCAGGTCGCCCGTGAACTGGGCCTGGCCGATGGCCTTCATTGGACCATCCACACGGGGTACAGACCGGCCAACTACGTTCAATTTTCTCCTCCTGCCTCAATCTGCCGATGGGCATGATACGAGCTTCGCACCAGCGGCCCGGACTCCACGTGCCGGTAGCCCAGTTGCCGGCCCACGTTTGCCAGATGGTCGAACTCCTCCGGCGTGTAATATCGGACTATGGGCAGGTGTAGCTGGGACGGCCGCAGATACTGGCCGATGGTCAAGAGGTCACAGCCGACCTGCCGTAGGCCGGCCATCACCTGGACAACCTCGTCCCACGTCTCGCCCACGCCGAGCATCAGCCCCGACTTGGTCAGGCATCCGCCGGACTCCTTGGCCCTTCTGATTAGCTCCATCGAACGGCCGTAATGGGCCTGGGGCCGGACCAGGGGATAGAGGCGGGGGACCGTCTCCACATTGTGGTTCAGGATATCCGGGCCGGCCTCCAGAACAGCATTCAGGGCCTCGGCCGATCCCTGGAAATCCGGTACGAGGACCTCGATGCCGCATCCTGGGTTCGCCCGCCGTATCGCCCTGATGGTCTCGGCAAACAGGGAGGCGCCGCCGTCCGGCAGGTCATCGCGAGTTACCGAAGTGATTACCGCGAACCGGAGTCGCAGGGTACGCACGGCCTCGGCCACCCTCTCCGGCTCCTGCGGGTCAACTAGACCCGGCTGCCCCCCCTCGATGGCGCAGAAGCGGCAGTTGCGGGTGCAGACCGGGCCCAGGATGAGGAAGGTAGCCGTTCGGCTCTCGAAGCACTCGCCCATATTGGGGCAGCGGGCCTCCTGGCAGACCGTATGCAAGCCCAGCCCGGCCAGCAGGCCCTTGACCTCGTGGTAGTTGGGGCCTTGGGCCAGGCGGACGCGGAACCAGGGGGGGTGGCGGGGTTGCATCAAAACCTCTTCCTGCCGTTCATTCCTACCTCTTCTAACCCCAAGTCCCTACTTAGCGCGTCTCTCCAGCCGGATAGCGCGCGCATAGTGCTCTGACCCCCAGGTACCCTGCGGACTGCTAACGCAGGACGAACTCATTTGAATTGCCCGTGGTTCGCTTCCGCAAGGTCCTCTAATCAGCATGCGCGCAATGCTTCCCTCTCAATTCCCTGACCAACCCACGTGCGCAATCGACATACTCATGCCAAGAGGTTTCGCCATGGGTTACCTGCTCGGTTAAATCTGAAAGCCGATCAACAACCGGGTCTCGAATCTCTGAGCCCGATAGCTTGAGCAGAACCCTATATATCAAAGTTCGAGAAGGAGAGCGTGATCCGCTAAGCAGTCCCTCTAGTTCCTGCAGACATGTAAGGAATCTATCAAGCTCGGCCCTTTCCTTGGCCTTCCGCTTTGCCTCTGTCGTTTGATCTTCACTCAATAATCCATATTTAACTAAGATCTCCTCAAACCCAGCCTCACCCTTTTCAAAAATCAAGTCTCTGTCTTCTGGTGCCCACTGACCATTGCTTGCGGAAGACAGAATCTTGGTAATATCATAGATGACCTGACCCAAATGAAACTCCAGCTCTGCACGGAACTCTTTCGGCAACCCCTTTCTGTTCCTAGAGGCTCCGTACAGTATGGCCAGGCTTTTAAGGATATGCTCAGATTTCTCTGCCAGCCACGGATCTCTTGGAGCATCAAGTAGCAGGCTTTCATTTTCATCTTTCAAATCTAGCTCTCCGATCCTGTTGGTCACCTATTTGCAGACGAGTAAGCCTACAACGTCGCGGTAAAGGCAGACCCGCCCCCGGGCTATAACCATAGGCTGTAAGCCGAAGCCCCCTCAAGGGGCTGAAATAGGATCTCTAATGTTGGTTCGCTTTCCTTTACCTCTTTCGCTGCAATTTCCGCTCCAAGATCGGCATGATATTCTGTTTGGTGTAATGTGTCGTCCTCTTTCCACGTGCTGACCACAACTCCCAGCTTCCCTCGCAACATCAACTCCGACCCAGCCCCTTCAGTGGGCTTTGCTATCTTAGCCCATGGCTTTAGCCCGGGGCGGGGCTGCTCAGCGATACCTTGTTCTGGTTTATCGATCCCCTCTCTTACAAACGGTCAGGGTCGGCGCTCTCGATTCGCGGCCGATACTGGCGCGGCTTCCGCTGAAAATGGGCTATTCGGAGCAGCAACCGGTGTAAATAGAAGTCCCTTCATCTTATACCCGTATCAATACTAATATCCAGCCGCACTGTCTTTCCGCTCTCGATCGCCACAGTCTGGGGAAGGTCTTTACTACCGCCGATGCCTTGAGTCCGTGCCAGGTCGACCACATAGGAGCCGGGCCTGAGAGCGACTCGATAGGTGCAGTCCGATTGCAAATTGAACTTGGCCACCTCAGTATCCCCCGTTGCCTCACGTACAGTCAGGCCACGGGCCGCACACGCTGCGGGCGACGGCGTGGGCGGGGGAACGCCAACCTTTTCTACTGGCGTGAGCGGACCAATGCTCGCCCGGCCTTCAAGGTAGCCGACTGCACCCGCCGAGGAAGACGTTGGCGCTGGCACAGATGGGCCTGCCGGAACCCCGCACACATAAGGCGAAACCAGCATTAGAGCCAGGACCAAAATTATCGCCCCAAACCATTGTCTTGGGCAATCTGCCATATTGTTTGACAATTCGTTCAGTAAACTGGACGGGGCATTCCAAGCTAGCCTTGACTAGTTTCGCCCGAGCCTCTGTTCACCCGGTTATGGAGGAAGGCTATGGACTCCTTGGCATTATCAAAGCTGTGGGTTCGCCCAGCACGAATATCTTCCTTGGCTTCTCTTTCACCTTCCTGCCAACGCTTGGTCCAAAACCATGCCTGCTCCTTGTCCACCAGCCTCTCCACTCGCAGAACAATCTCGCCTTCCTTCACTTTAACATCGAGGAACGGATTGGGGCAAAGTGACCTAAGCCTTCTTGGGCACTTGAATTGGCACTGACATATTGAAGCCCGCTTTCCGACAATCATAACTATCAAGGTAGAAAAGGATTCAACATCTACTCAAACTCGTGCATCCTCTCCATCTCCTCCTGCGGCACATCGAAGACCAGGTCGAAGGGCGGGAGCTTCTCAGAGCGGAAGAAGTCGGGTAGACGGTCGTGGGCGGGCGTGAAGCCGGCGGCGCGGTTGAAGGCCAACTCCGTCCGCAACACCTCCTGCCCCAGGGCTTCAGGGAAAGATAAACACACGCCGGGCCCGTGGGCGGCTTCCAGCATGTTGTTTACCAGCTCTGGCTGAGGGCCGGTAACCGCCAGGACGAAAGAGCACAGGCCCAGCGTATCGTTGGCCGCCCGAAGGACCTGGACCTCCCTGGACAGCGCCACCTGGCCCTCGGGCTGATGGGGATCCAGCGTGGAATAGAGGGGATAGCCAGCAGTATGGTCCGCCCCCTGGGGCGAGGTGGCGTAGGTCACCGCCAGGCCTTTATAGGCTCGGGGGTCATAAGCGGCTATGGCCTGCCCTTTAACCACTGGCAGCCTCCTGACCCCCATAACCCTTCCGAAGCTGGCCGTCCCGCTGGCCAGCAGCCGCCCCAGCACCGTTCCGGTGCGGACCTCCCCCAGAAGACGGATCGCGCCTTCCGCATCACCGTACTCCAGCAGCCCGGCCTCAATGCCCACCCCCAGGGTAGCGCCAGTCTCTATTACGTCCAGGCCGATGTCGTTGCACATCTCGTTGAGCCGGGCGATGGCGTCCAGGTCATCAATCCCCAGATTAGCGCCGAACTCTCCCATGGCCTCGTATTGCAGGGTGCTGGTCAGGCGTTTTCCGCTGGCGTCGGGGACCACGTTCGAGGAGCGGATCGTGCAACCGGACATGCAAACGTGGGTGGTCCGGCCTTCGCCTCCGCGCTGTAAAATAAGCTCGCGCAGGGCCTTCCCAGAGATCTTGTCCAGGTGAGATATCGTGCCGCAGGTGTAGTTCCGGCAGGGAAAGGCCCCATGGTGGTTGACGTTATCCATAACGAAGGCTGTTCCGAACTCGGGAAAGATCTTGCTGGTGAAGTACTCGTCATTCAAGGCCTGGTGATACGCCTTTAAGCTACGGCGAAAGCCGGCAGGGTCGGCTACAGGAGCGCTACGACGACTGTCCGGGTCCTGAATGACAATGGCCTTAAGCCCTTTAGCCCCCATCACCGCCCCCAGTCCGCCGCGAGAGGCAGAGCGGGAGGGATAACCATCGGGATCGGTTGCGGCGATTATGGAGTTAAGCGATTGCCTCTCTCCCGTCGGCCCGATGCACAGCACAGAGGAATTCTTCCCGAAGCGCTGTCGAAGGACGGAGCAGGCCTCGAAAATGGGCCGGCCCCAGTATTCGTCCCCAGGCAACAGCTCTGCCCGGTCCTTTTCCAGATGAAGGATGTATTTACCGCCAGATGGGGCCCGGCCCTCCACGATGAGGGCTTTTAGGCCGAGGCAGGCCAGGCTACCTCCCGGATTGCCACCGGTGTTGCTCTCCTTGATGGTTCCGGTGAGAGGACTTTTGGCGCCGATGGAGAGGCGGTCCCCGGCCGAAACGCCCCTACCAGACAGGAGGCCGGGTGCGAAGACCAGTTTGTTGGCTCTCCCCAACGCGTCACAGGTAGCCGGCGTCTCTTCGGACAGGACCCGCCCGATGAGGCCCCGTCCTCCCCAGGACGCCCACTGGGGAGGGGCCGGCTCCCGCAGAATACTGAGATTGGTAAGGTCAAGCCGCAGGACATCCATAGGTCCTCCTTCGTCCGTCTAGCCCACGTTCCTCGAGAATTCCGCTGATTACTTCACCCGGAACCCGTCTTTGCTGGGTGTCCGGCGGGGCTGGAAAGCCCCACCTATCCATCTTATGTCATTGTTTTTCTGGAAGTCACATCCTATAGATAGCCGGCTCTTTCCAGGGCCGCTATGCCCACATCCACCGGATAGCCGGCTCTTTCCAGGGCCGGATTACCAGCATTATAGACCTCCGCCGGTTAGAGCGCCAGGCTCGGCAGGTAGAGCCTTGAGCGCCCCTACCTGGGAGCGCCGGCGTCTCGCCGGCAACGGGGTGGGGCCAGCAGGCTGCCGGCGCTCCCAGCAGATCTCGCCAAATAAGCCATCTTCAATATAACAAAAAGAGAGATGGGCCAGTTGGTTCTGAGGACGGAGGCATCAGAATGACCTGCTTCTAAAATACTATGATATAATACTAGCAGCGCAATACCCGCCTTAACTGAATACTAGCTTCGTAACATCAACTGTGATTCGATGCCAGCTTGGCAATTGAAAGCATAAGCCTGAGCAGGGCTTAAGGAGACGTTGCATGGCGATAGGGGAAGAGGGCGATAGAAATACGACAACCGTATTGATTGTCGAGGACAGCCCCACCCAGGCGGTCCAGTTGCAGCACATGCTGGAGAAGCATGGCTACCAGGTAACCGTAGCCGGCAATGGCCTGGAGGCACTGGCGGCCATCGGCCGGGCCAGGCCTGCGATCATCCTTAGCAATATCGTTATGCCGGGGATGGACGGCTACCAACTCTGCCGCCATATCAAGTCCCAAAAGGTCCTGAGCGGCATTCCCGTCATCCTGGTAGCTAGCCTTTCCGATTCCAAGGACGTCATAAAAGCCCTGGAGGCCGGGGCCAACCATTTCATCACCAAGCCCTACGACGAGACGGACCTGCTGTCTTTGATAGAGAGAAACCTCTCTAAAAGTGGAGGTCGTCGCTCCAGCGACCGCCACTCCGGAGTGGAGATAACCTATGGTGGCCAGGAGTACGTCATCTACGCCAAAAAGCAGGAAACTCTGAGTCTCCTCCTGTCAACCTACGAGGCCGCCACCAAGCAGAACCAGGAGTTAGCAAAAGCACGGGACGAGCTTTTCAATCTTAACAACGAGCTGGAGCGGATGGTGGAGAAAAGGACCGCCGCCCTGCGGGAGGAGGTCGCCGAGCGTCAGAGTGCTGAGGAGTCACTGCGGGAATCCGAGGAAAGGTTCCGCACCATGGTGGAGTCCGCCAACGACGCCATAGTCGTGGCCAGCTCCGATGGAGAGATTGTGGGATGGAACACAGGCGCCCGTATTCTCTTCGGCTATGATGCCGAAGAGATCGTGGGGCAGAGTATCACCGCCCTGATGCCGCAAAGATACCGGGACCGCCACTTGGAGGCCATGAGGGAATTAGTGCTTTCGGGACGGACCGGCCCGCTCCAGAGCGGGATTGAGCTGGTAGGCCTGCGGAAGGATGGCGCGGAGGTGACAATGGAATTGTCTCTTACCTCTTGGGCCACTATTACCCCCCCCCCCCCGGGGGGGCGCCGGGGGCGGGGGGGGGGGGGGGGGGGGGGGGGGGGG